>NZ_PYIA01000074.1:0-111515 GCF_013265645.1 Sphingopyxis sp. BSNA05
AAAGATGGAATAGCCATAGCGATGCTATGCTCATCGGCGATGGCACACCCGGCGCGCTGTTTCCCCGTTGACGAAATCCGAAACTTGCTGAGAAAGTCGCTGCGGCTTACCGACCCTGCGGTTGTAATCAACCGTCAGACGCGATCCAAAAGGGCGGGCTTATGAAGAACCAAGATCACCCGCTGCACCGGCAGCATTGCCAGATTGCGTGTGCTCGGCCAGCGAACCATGATCTTCCAGTTCAGGCTTTTCATAGACGGCTTTGGTGTTGTTTTGTTCGTTCATTTCGTTTTTCATAAGAACTCCCCGGATACCGAAAATTGCAATAGGCCACCGGATCTAAGATACTATCGATACAATCACAAGGCCCTAGATGACAGCGTCGATAACATGTCAATTTCCAATAGCGCGCCAAGCTCTCCGTGCCCGCGATATCCAATTGGTAGCCAAAGTGCTTTTGCCGGCCCGGCCTTGCCAATTGGTCAGGGTGTCAACGTCGCTGTCGGCGGGGGTCTGGACCGAATAGAAATAGAGTGCCATTGACCGGCGGGTGAGTCCTTTGGGTAATTTGAGCGGGTGAGGATGACCGTGAAAGCACATCTTGCCGGTATCGAAAATCACCGCGCGATTGAATATCGGCGGCACGGAGACAGCACATGCACTCATGTCGGATTGCCATAGCTCTAGCGCGCCGCCCCAGTCTTGCTCCCATTCGCGGTTCAAAAAACGATCAAGTTGATCCGCCGGACCAATCGCATTCGCGGGTGCAGATTGAAATCGGCATGCACATCCAGATGCCCGCCGCGTTCGATTTCGTGAAAACCGCCGCCGACCAAATCGGGATCGGCGACCAGATTCTGGTGGCCGGTGAGCGCCTCCATCAAAGCAATCACCGGCTCGCTGTTAAACGCCTTCAGCAGCTCCGCCGACGGATGCTCGCCAAGGCTGGAAGGTCTGTATCCGCGTTTCAAATATTGCTGCTGGCTGTCGCGCGACACGCTGGCCAATGCGGGCGGCGGGAAATTGTCGCTCAGCCGCTCGGCAAGTTCGGATGAAAGAAAATTGTCGATCACCATATTGGGGAAGGGCGACGCTTTGCGATATCCGGAGCGCAGAGCGTCAATCTGAGCCGGTCCCGCCGAAACGTGAAGCGCCAGCTTGCCGTCCTGAAATCTGCCATCAAGATAGGTCATGATTCGGCCCCTTTAGTGTAACCCAACCGAATCATGTTTTCGCCGCAGATCGCTCCGATCCG
The DNA here is from genome assembly GCF_013265645.1 of Sphingopyxis sp. BSNA05. Taxonomy (NCBI): domain Bacteria; kingdom Pseudomonadati; phylum Pseudomonadota; class Alphaproteobacteria; order Sphingomonadales; family Sphingopyxidaceae; genus Sphingopyxis; species Sphingopyxis sp. BSNA05. Next base: position 1,256 of record NZ_PYIA01000074.1, read on the forward strand.
CGCAAAATTCTCGGTGCCAAAAACTGCTCAACCGTCGTGCCGGTATGACTGCGCGGCTTATAGTCGATATCGAGCCATGGCGTGACATCATGTTGCGCGGTCAGCCCCAGGCTATCTGCCAGACGGGCTATCTCGCCAATCTTGTCTTCGCGAAAATCCTCGTAGCGAATCTTGGTTATATGCTCCGGATGATCGAGCGCCACCTCCGCCGCCAAATTCCAACGATGCGCGAGCCGGTCAATATAATGGCCCTCAAGCTTTTCGGGCAGCAATGCCAAGGGGCGTTCGATCCGCGTCGCATCCCCGGGCAATCCGCGGCGGAACAGGAAGCTGCGGATGGTATCATAAGGATTGCGCGCGATCAGCGCGAAACGGGCGAGCGGGAAATGCTGGACCAGAGCCGGATAGGCGAAGGTCAGCTTGGGGCATTTTTGCAGCGGGCTGGCAAACGCATAAGGATATTTTGCGACAAACGCGGCAATTGTCATTCTGCCCTCGATCAGATCTGCCGCCTCGGCCCTGGATATGCCAAAGCTTTGAAACAGATCATGAGCCACCTCCAAACCGGTGGCGCGCGCGAGCAGCGAGCCAATCGCCGTCGTTCCCGATTTTGGATGGCCCAACAGGAATACCGGCGCCGGATGCACCTGCGCGCGCCAGCCGCGTAGCCGATGGCTCCAATGCCGCATCTTACGTTTGATCGGGATTATTTCAGTCATCTAGGGGCGACATGATGTCGTCGTCGGAGTTTTGATTTCTCCTGCGCCCCAGACGGAAGGCTTTGAACTGCTGCGCGTCACTCCGCGCCGAACAGGCCATGAGCCGTCTTTTGCGATCAAAGTCGATCAGCATGGATGATTGCAGAGTTTGAAGTCATTTGAAGACATCAGCTGCAACCTTCCTGGTAGCGATGCAAATGTTCGATTTTCGATATCCCCGTCCGCACCGCGTCTTTTTGTACGTCTGTCCATTCAACTGCATCGCGGCTGCGGCGAGGGCTATCGAACACATGGGCTGCGCAGGCCTCAATATATTCAGAGCTTCCATCGACTCCCAGAAAAGCCAGCAACGCTTTCAGACTGTCTTGCGGGGCAGTAATCATGTCCTCAAGATGCACGCGGTGGAATTGACTTTTTGATAATTGCTGTTCGGCCTGCATCGCAATGCATTCGCGCTCAAAGTAAATATCTATATTGCGCATCAGGCCCTTGCCATTTTTCTTCGTTTTGGTCGCGATAACGTCCAGCGGCGCGCGCACGCAATGGATGAACTTTACGGGAACCGGGCTCCAATCTAGCAGCCGTGTCATCAATGCCGGTTGCTCACCCATGATCGCGCTGGTTCGCGAAGCCTTTTGTCGCCAATCACCAATATGTCGCTCGTCTGGCCATGGTCGTAGCTGACTCCATACGGATAACCATTCCAAATCGGATCAGCGTCAAACCGCGCCGCATTGTCGAGCATCGCACCGCACATATATTCCCAGGACCGTTCGCCGCGCGCAAATAGCTCGACCAGATTGAGCTCTTGGCCGAGCGCTATTGCCGGATGCGCATCGAGCAGGCTGCGGATCAGGGTCGTGCCCGAACGCGGGTTACCCAGAAAAAGCGTAAGATATTCCGGTGAGACTGATTCGCCCAATGCCGTCAACCGGCGCCTCTCCGGCCAAATGTTCAGCCGCCGTACGGATCGTCGTGCTACATTCAGGAAAGCGCCAATGCTCATTTGCCGTCCGGCACCTCTACAACCAGCTCGCGTTCCGCCAATTGCTCGTAAAGCTCTGTGATATCGTTGCGTAGCACCTCTCGGCTAACAGCAAATTCGCCAAGTAGTTTTTCCATAGCCTGTTCGACAGAAGTGTTTCTGCTTATCTCTTCCCAAAAACGTTTGCCCACTCCTTTCAGGCTGAAATAACGTTCGCCGTTCATGTTGAGCAAAAAACTTCGCTTTCGCATTCGGAGACAATAACATCTTCCGCCGAACGAATATGCGCTGGAACTGCCATAATTATCTGCCTTTGAACATCGGCGGCCTTGATTCAGTGTCGCAATTTATCCGAAAATAACCGCAATGCGTGAACCTGTGCCGTTCCGATATAATTGACCGGTGTCCCTCCCTGCCAAATTCTCTGACTACGGACAATCGAATTAAGGCGAATCGATCGTCGTCCATACAAACGACAAAAGGGCGGCCCCTGACGATCAATTCTGTTCATAGGAAACTGGGTGGTGCCGCTTAGAGGATTCGAACCTCTGGCCCCCGCATTACGAATGCGATGCTCTACCAACTGAGCTAAAGCGGCATCGAGGAAACGGATGAGGTTCGGCCTCACGCAATTTCCGTTGATCGCGCGCCATTAACAGCAGAGTCTTGCCGTGACAAGTGCGCGCAGTCGATATTTCGAGGGGTTGGTGCGGATGCGGTCCGGGGCTCGCGGCAAACGGCTCTGGCCGTCATTATCCGGATATTTACCATATATTTACCATGTGCGGTGCAGACCAGTGTGGAATTGATGCAATCGCAATGGGGCAGCATGGAAAACCTACGCAATCACAACGAACTCGGCGATCAGGACCTGCTTTCGGTACCTGATTACACGGTCTTTGAAGATGACGACGCCGCGGTCGAGGCGCCGCCGCCGATCAGCCAGGACGAACGCCGCATGCATGTGCGCGCCTATAATTTCTGGGCCAGCCTGCTGGGCGAACGGCATTTCCCGAATGTCGAGGATCTTTCGCCCGAAACGGACGGGGACTTCGGACCGAACAGCGTTTTGCTCGATTTCACCAATGGTGTTGAAAATCCCTCGATCCAGTTTCTCGGTCGCGAGCTTCGCGAAGAGTGCAATATCGATGCGTCGATCACCGCGGTTGCCGACGTGCCGCCGCGTTCCTTGCTGTCGAGGATTACCGACCATTATCTGCAGATCATCGCCAATCAGGCCCCGATCGGTTTCGAAGCCGAATTCGTCAATCATCAGGGGATCACGATCATGTATCGCGGCATCCTGTTGCCCTTCTCCACCGACGATGACACGATAGATTTCATCTATGGCGTGATCAACTGGAAGGAAGTCGCCACCGACGCCGTCCAGCAGGAGATCGAGGGGCAGGTATCCGAAGCGATGCTCTCGGCCCCCGAACGGAAAGTGGCAGGACCGGTCTGGGAAGACGGGCCGAATGCGACCGGTCTGGACGAACGGGAAGCGGTCAAACCGCTGGAACTCACATCTGCCTTTGCCATTACAGCGGAAGCGGCCGAGGCGGAATCGCCGGAACAGCCGGCGGAGGACGCAAGTCTGGCCGACTGGCTGGCAGCAGCCCGGAACAGCGCCGACCACGCCGCGCATAATGAGCAACGCAGCCGTGCGGCGCTTTATGCCGCAATCAGCCATGCCTATGATTTCTACCTGATGACCGAGATGTTTCCGAGCGAATATGAGATGCTGCTCGAGGACAGCGGTCTTGTGGTCCAGGAACGCGCGCCGATGACGCCGATTGTCAAACTGGTATTCGGCACCGGCTACGACAAGACGCGGCTGACCGAATATGCGACCATCCTCAAATATGCGAAGCGCAACGCGATTCCCAGGGGAACGCTGGCTGATCTTCTGGGCCAGCAGGAGGGCGGGCTGAAAGCGATTGTCCATGCCGAACGTGCTGCAGGACGGACGTCCGGCCTGCTCAATAAGCTCAGATCGGCCGGTGAGGATTTGCTGGTGAAACTGCGCGCGGCGCCGTCACAGAGACTGCAGGATATTGATCCGGGCGACTCCGAATTTGTCGTGCTGGTTGCCCGCAAGGGTTCGGACGGTGAATTGTCCATCGTCGGACCGGTTCGCGGCAATGACAAGCTGACCAGCCAGGCGCTGAAACATACCGAGATCTGATTGTCGCCGGCGCGCCGGCCATGCCGCGATCATCCCGGCAATAGTTACATCTGTAACAGAAATATCACTATCGCGAACATTCTCCTGCAGCCCTGCGAAAAGGACCGGCTAGCCTCTTGAGCGCGTTGCCGATTGGGCGCATAGCATGGCCATGCCGACGGGGTCCTGACCCGTCTCGATCCACTTGGGGGAAAAATGGCGGCCAATCGCGAACGGAAATCCAAGCCAGCTCGAACCAAAGACGACAGCCTGGAGAAGGCGCTGGTCGCCGCCTTTCGCGAAAGCGCGTTGCCGGGTGAAAATATCGGATTTGACGAAAATGCGTGCGAGGAAGCGGCGCGTTTCACGTTGCGATCCGCCCGGGAACGGCGCGGCAGCGAGGCGAACCTGTCGCTGGAAAGCGTAAGCGGCGAACAGGATCACCGACATTTGCGCCTTGCGGTCGTAAACGACGACATGCCGTTTCTGGTCGACTCGGTATGCGCGACCATTGCCGGTTTCGGTCTGACCGTCGAACGGCTGATTCACCCGGTGGTAGCCGTGAGGCGCGACGCCGAAGGCCAGCTGATCGAATTTGTCGAGCAGGCAACCCGCGGCGAAAAACGCGAGTCGGTCATCTATATCGAGCTGGAGCGGACCGATGCCCGGATTCGCAGGGAACTGGTCAAGGCGCTGCGCGCCAATCTCAAGGATGTTGCCGCCGCGGTGGCTGACTGGCTGAAACTGCAGATCGTGCTCGGGGAAAATGCCGACGGCCTGCCGGAAGGCGAGGGCGCGACCCTGCTCCGCTGGTTCCTCGATCGCAACCTGACTTTGCTGGGGCACGAACGGGTCGATACCAGCGGTGGCCGCACCCAGGAACTCGGGATCGCCCGCATGCGCCCGCAGCCGATATTGTCGGACGAAAGCCGGAGGCGCGCGTTCGAATGGTTTGAAAATGGTGGCAAGGCGCCGCTGATCATCAAATCGAACCAGCTTTCCACGGTACATCGCCACGTGCTGATGGACCTGATCATCGTGCCGGTCCGGGAGAAGAACAGGATCACGGCGCTGTCGATCATTTCCGGCATGTGGACCAGTGCGGCGCTGGCCGCTTCGCCCGAGAATATTCCGGTGTTGCGAACCCAGCTCACTCGTCTGTTCGACAAGTTCGAATTTTCGGTATCGGGTCACGCGGGGAAAAGCCTGACCCATGCACTGACATCGTTGCCGCACGATCTGCTGATCACATTTGCGCAGGATGATCTGGAAAAACTGGCCCTGATCTCGATGTCGCTGATCGACCGGCCGCGCCCGAAACTGCATAGCGTGATCTCGCCGCTCGCCCGCCATCTTTTCGCCTTTGTCTGGCTCCCGCGCGAGCAGCTTTCGACCGAACGGCGGCAGAATGTCGAACATATGCTCACGGAGGCAACCGGCGCAAAAATATTGAGCTGGTCCAATACGCTGGAAGAGGGGGGAGTCTCCTCTCTGCGCTATACGCTCGACATGGGAACCGACGGCCGGATTCCGGATCCCGACCTGCTCGACCAGGAACTGGAGAATATGGTCCGGGGCTGGAAGCCGGAAGTCGAGCGCAATCTGAGGGAGGCGGGTCAGGAAAACCGCGCGGCGGTTCTTGCGCAGCGCTACGCCAATTGTTTCCCGGGCACTTATCAGTCGACCTATGGCGCGCTGGAGGCCGCCAAGGATATCATGCGATTGTTCAAGCTGGAGCGTGGCGGCCAGCGCTCCACCCGGCTTTACCGGCTTGCCAGTGATGCGGACAATTTGCTGCGGCTGAAAATCTACCATCTCGGGGGTGCGTTGCCGCTTTCGGATGCGGTTCCGACGCTGGAGAATTTCGGGTTTACCGTGCTCGAATCGGTTCCGACCCCGCTTGACGATGGCCGGCTCGGTTTCATTCACGATTTCCTGCTCGAACTGCGCTCGGAAGAGCGTTGCGACAGCCTGATTGCCCGGTCCGACGAAATAGAAGCGGCAATCACCAATGTGCTGGACGGCGAGGCCGAAAATGATGCCTTCAACCAGCTTATCACCACCGCCGGCATCGATGCCCGCTCGACGGTCTGGATGCGGGCCTGGTTCCGCTATCTGCGCCAGACCGGTCTGAGCTACGGCCTGATTACCGTTGTGGAAGCTTGGCCGAGGCGCCGGATGTGACGGCCGCAATGATCGCGCTTTTCCGCGCGCTGCATGATCCTGCTTTTGACGGCGATCGCGTGAAGGCAACCCAGGTGGCAATGCGGGACATGGACGCCGGTCTGGTCACCGTCCATGCCATTGACGATGACCGCATCCTGCGTTTGTTCCGGGCGGTGATCGAATCGATATTGCGCACCAATGCCTTTGCCTATCGGGCCGGCGAAGCGCTGGCTTTCAAGATCGAGAGCGCCAAAATCCCCGAATTGCCGGCGCCTTGCCGTGGCGGGAAATATTTGTCTACAGCCCGCGCGTGGAAGGGATCCATTTGCGGGCCGGTCCGGTCGCCCGTGGCGGGCTGCGCTGGTCCGACCGCCGGGACGATTTCCGCACCGAGATATTGGGGCTGATGAAGGCCCAGCGGGTCAAGAATGCCGTGATTGTGCCGACTGGCGCAAAGGGCGGCTTCTTTGCCAAACAGCTGCCTTCGGGCGATGACCGCGACGCTTTTCTCGCCGAAGGCGTCGAAGCCTATAAGATATTCATCTCTGCGCTGCTGTCGGTGACCGACAATATCGTCGATGGCAAGGTCGTACCCCCTGCGAAAGTGCAGCGGCTCGATGAGGATGACCCCTATTTTGTCGTGGCGGCGGACAAGGGGACGGCGAGCTTCTCCGATATTGCCAACCAGATCGCCATCGATCGCGGTTTCTGGCTCGGTGATGCATTCGCCAGTGGCGGCAGCAACGGCTATGACCACAAGGCCATGGGCATTACCGCGCGCGGCGCATGGGTTTCCGTCCAGCGCCATTTTGCCGAGTCGGGGATCGACATCCAGACCGAACCGGTCAGGGTGGTGGGGGTCGGCGACATGTCGGGCGACGTGTTCGGCAACGGCATGCTGCTCTCCAAAAGTCTGAAGATCGTGGCCGCTTTTGATCACCGGCATATTTTCATCGATCCGGATCCCGATCCGGCGAAAAGCTGGGTCGAACGGAAAAGGCTGTTTGAACTGCCGCGGTCGAGCTGGGAGGATTATGACAAGGATCTGATCTCCACGGGCGGCGGGGTATTTTCCCGCAATTCCAAAACGATCCGGATTTCCGAACAGGCCGCCAGGATGCTCGGTCTGCCCGAGGATGTCGAGACGACTCCGTCCAGACTGATGACCGCGATACTGGCATGCAACGCCGATCTGCTGTGGTTTGGCGGGATCGGCACTTATGTGAAAGCGGCGTCCGAAAATCACATCGAGGTTGGCGATCCGGCCAATGACAAGATCCGTCTCAACGCCGAGCAATTGCAGGTGAAGGTGATCGGCGAGGGCGCCAATCTGGGGATTACCCAGGCCGCGCGGATCGCTTTTGCCGCGAAGGGGGGCCGGATCAACACCGACTTTATCGACAATAGCGCCGGGGTTGATTGCTCCGACAACGAGGTCAATATCAAGATCGCCCTCAACGCGGAACTGGCCAGCGGCAATCTGCAGCCGGACGCAAGGAACATGTTGCTCAAGTCCATGACCGACGATGTTGGCGCACTGGTGCTGGAAGACAACCGGCTGCAGGCACTCGGCCTGTCCATCGCCGAAATGGGCGGGGCGAAATCTCTACCCTCTTATGTTCGCCTGATCGAACAGTTCGAGGAACAGGGCCAGCTGAACCGGGCGGTTGAAGGGCTGGCGAGCAACGAGGATCTGATCCGGCGCGGTCAGGAGAACCGCGGGCTGTACCGGCCGGAACTGGCCGTGCTGATATCCACCGCCAAGCTTGCCCTGCAGGGCGCGATTGAAAATAGCGATCTGGGGGATGACCCGGGGCTGGACAGCGAATTGCTGCAGGCCTTTCCGCCGGCGATGCAGGAAGGCCATCGCGAAGCCATTCTCAGCCATCAGTTGCGCCGCGAGATTATCGCGACCAAATTGGCCAACCGGATGATCAACCGGCTCGGGCTGATCGACCCGTTCGAACTGGCCGAGGAGGAAGGCTGCACCTTGGGAGAGGTCGCGCGGGCCTTTGTCATGGCAGAACGTCTGTTCCACGCCGACCGGCTGTGGCACGCGCTGGAGGTGGCCGAGATTGCGGAAGATATAAGGATCACGCTGTTCGACCGGCTCGCCTATGTCCTGCGCTCGCATATGGCGGACCTGATGCGGATCGGCGTGTCGGACGACCGGATCGACGACACCGTCAACATGCTCGCGCCGGGGGTCACCCTGCTCAACGAGAATGTGGAGAATCTGATCACCGCCGAAGGGCGGCTGCAGGCGTCGCGCCAGGTCAAGCTGCTGGTCGAGGCGGGAGCGACCCCCGAAATCGCTGGCAAGATCGCCAATATCTACAAGAATGACGGCGCGGCCGGCATCGCCTATCTGGCGCATAGCCGGGAAATCGACGCCCTGGACGTCGCTGCGGCCTTTACCCAGCTCGGCAGCCAGCTTGGTCTCGACTGGGCCCAGATGACCGCGACCCGGATCAATCCGTCCGATCCCTGGGACCGCTTGCTGGTGGCCGGTCTGGCGCGCGATTTCCAGCAGATGCGCCTCGATTTCCTGCGTCGCACCCGCGGCAAGGACATGCAGCAATTTGTCGAGAGCTGGGCGGAGCGGAATATTGCCCGGGTGGCCCAGTTCAGGAAGATCATGGACCGGGCGCAGCAGACGCCGAAGCCGTCGATCGCCATGCTCGCGCAAATTGCCGGGCAGGCGCGCCTGTTGCTCTCGCGCTAGATCCAGTAGCCCAATGTGTGGAGGGACAGACCGACCAGCCCGCCAACCAGCGTGCCGTTAACGCGGATAAACTGCAGATCGCGGCCGACCGCATTTTCGACCCGGTCGGTAATCGTTTGCGTGTCCCAGCCGCGGATCGTCTCTGACACCAGCTTGACGATATTGTCGCCATAGCTGTCGACGACGCCGATGACGGCGCGTCGCCCGAAACGATTGATCTGGCGGTTCAGCTGCTTGTCCTGCTGCAGGCTGTTGCCCAGCTGAATCAGCGCATCGCCGAACTGGCCGGCCATGGCCGCATCGGGATCGCGCGCCGCGCGCAGCAACGCTTCCCTGCCCTGTTCCCAGATTCCGTCGAGCCATGAGGCAATCGCCGGATTCTCGATCATCTCGAGCTTCCATTCATTCACCTTCTGGCGCAGGTCCGGATCATGCTGCAATTCTCTGGCCAGTTGCTCGAGGCTTTCCTCGGTTTTCGCCCGGACCGGATGATGGGGATCGGCCGCCATGTCCGCCATCAGCTTGTAGAGACCATCCAGCACCTCGTTGGCAACCCGGTCGTCCAGACCCGTCCAGCGCATCACCGCATTGGCACGGTCGGTAACGATTTTACGGATCACCGCCTCGTTGGTGTCCAGCGTCCGATAGGCCCAGCGAATGCTCGAATCGATCAGCGGTCCGTGCCGGTTTCCGCCATGACCGCGGCGAGAATTTGACCCATCGGTGTCGCGATATCGAGTCCGACGGCCTGTTTCTTGACCGCGCCCTTGAACATCGTGCCCAGGCGGTCCTTGTCGAGCGAGGCAATGGCATCGCCCAGCAGCCGTGACGCACCGAATTTCAGCCGGCCTTCGCCACCGCTCGGCGATTGCAGGAAGCGGCCGATACCGCTGGCAAGGTCGACATGGCGCATGCGCTGGGCGACCAGTCGCGAAATCAGGAAATTATCCTTGAGGAAATTGGCCAGCGTATCGCCGATCCGGTCCTTGTTGCGCGGAATGATCGCGGTGTGCGGAATCGGCAGACCCATGGGATGGCGGAACAGGGCGGTGACGGCAAACCAGTCGGCCAGGCCGCCGACCATTGCGGCCTCGGCGAAGGCGCGCACAAAACCGAGGGCGGGGTGCACGCTTTCATAGCTTTTGGCAGCAAAATAGATGATCGCCATCACCACCAGCATGCCGGTGGCGATGATCTTCATATCCCGGCCCGCGTTGCTGGACTTGGTAGCGGAGCCGGTAACGCTGCCGCTGCTTCTGTGTGACGATATCGGCTTCACTCGGCGGGCTGGACCTCTGCCCCGGGCCGGTCATGGCGATCGTCCCCGGTCTTGTAGGTCAGCATCTTGTTGCGCAACCAGGGCCCAGCGCGGCGTTCGAACCCGTCTGCCAGACTGAAGCCAGCGGGTACGATAACCAGTGTCAGCAGGGTCGACACGATCAGGCCGCCGATCACGACAACACCCATCGGTGCGCGCCAGGCGCCGTCGCCCGACAAGGAGAGAGCGGTCGGTACCATACCCGCGGTCATTGCGACTGTGGTCATCACAATCGGCTGCGCACGCTTGTGCCCGGCATCCATGATTGCCTCGAATTTGGGAATACCTTTCTGCATTTCCTCGATCGCGAAGTCGATCAGCAGGATCGAGTTCTTACTGACGATACCCAATAGCATGAGCACGCCGATCAGTACCGGCATGGAGAGCGAGAGGCCCCAGATCCACACCAGGAATATGCCGCCGAGAGGGGCAAGCGCCAGCGAGCCCATATTGACCAACGGCGACATCACCCGCTTGTACAACAGGACCAGCGTCGCGAAGACCAGCAAGATACCGGAAATCAGGGCGATCATGAAATTCACGGCCAGTTCGGCCTGCCATTCGTCCTCGCCAAAGGCCTCGTTCGATACGCCGGTCGGCAGATTTTTCATGATCGGCAGGTCGAAGATCTGCTCCATAGCCTCGCCCTTGATCACATCCGGGGCCAAGTCCGCTCCGACAAAGGTGCGGCGGTTCTGGTTATAGCGCTGGATCGAAGTCGGTCCGGAACCAAAGCTTACTTCGGCTACCCGGCTGAGCGGCACGGTGCCGCCGCTGGCAATCGGAATCGGCAGGTTCTGAATGGTGGTCAGATCGTTTCGCGATTCCAACGGCAACATCACCCGGATCGGAATCTGCCGGTCCGACAGCGAGAATTTTGCCGCGTTCTGGTCGATCTCGCCGAGCGTGGCGATGCGAATCGTCTGGCTGAGCGCAGCGGTGGTGACACCGAGCTGGGACGCAAGATCGAGGTAGGGCGTGATAATGATTTCCGGGCGACTGAGATCGGCCGCGATCCGAGGAGCGCGGACGAGTTTGATATCCTTCATCTGTTCGACCAGTTGCGCGGCGGTCGCATCGAGCAGTTCCGGGTCGGAGCCGGTGAGCATGATCGAGATATCGCGTCCGGTTCCTCCGCCACCGCTTTGCGACTGGAAGGAAATCCGGGCATCGGGAATCTTCTGAAGCTCGGGCAACATGCTCCGCTCGAACTCGATCGAGGTTTCTTCCGCTCCTTTTTCAGCGATACGAAGACCGAAGCATTGGTCTCGCGCACCCGGGTCAGGGCGCGATCGACTTCCGGCTGCGCGTACATCAGCTCGGATACCTGATCGGCGATTTTCTCGGTTTGCTCCAGAGTGGTGCCGGGAACAACCTCGATCTCGACCCGGCTCGTGTCCTGGTCTGTAACCGGCTGGAACTCCTGCGGGGTGATCGCGAACAGGATCACGGTCAATACGAAGGCTATTATCCCGACGCCCATCATCCACATCCGGTGATCATGGGCACGTGCCCGGAATCGGCCGGAACGATAGGCGTACCAGTCGCTAAAGCGACCGCCGATGCCCCCCGAAAGAATTCTGAACAGGAAGGCCACGAAATATCCGGCCAGCCCGCCCACGGCAATGCCGCCAGCGAGACTCAGCAGGGCCCTGAGAAGGTCACTGGGAATCAGCGTCTCCATCAGTCCGTTCAGCAGGAAACCGACCGCGAATGCTGGCACTAGGAACGCGGCAACGATCAGGGTGAACATCACGAAGCCCCACAGATATTGCCACCAGGCGGCTTTGGCCGGCACAAGACTTTCCCGGATTCGATCGGCTTCGCTGCGGTCGAGAACCCATTGCAGCAGCCGCATATAGCGATCCATCCAGACGCCTTCGCCATGCTCCGCATGGCCCTTGGCCTTGAGGAAATAGGCGGCGATCATCGGCGTGATCATACGTGCGACTGCCAGACTCATCAGCACGGAGACAACCACCGTGATGCCGAAATTCTTGAAAAACTGACCGGATATGCCGGGCATCAGGCCGACCGGCAGGAAGACGGCGACGATGCAGAAAGACGTCGCGACCACGGCGAGGCCGATTTCATCGGCAGCGTCGATCGACGCCTGATAGGCGGTTTTCCCCATGCGCATGTGGCGCACGATATTCTCGATCTCCACGATCGCGTCATCGACGAGCACACCGGCCACCAGGCCGAGCGCCAACAGGGACAGGAAGTTGAGGTTGAATCCCAGCAGATCCATGAACCAGAAGGTCGGAATTGCAGACAAGGGAATGGCGATGGCGGAGATAACCGTCGCGCGCCAGTCACGCAGGAAGATGAAGACCACGACCACCGCCAATATGGCGCCTTCGATCATCGCCAGCATCGAGCTCTTATATTGTGATTTGGTATAGTCGACGCTGGTGCCGAGCGGAATGAATTCGATGCCCGGATTTTCGGCCTCGATCTTGTCCATGATTTCGATCGCCGCGTCATATACCGTGACGTCGGAGGCACCGCGCGCCCGGTCCATGGAGAAATTGACAACCTCTACGCCCTTGACCTTGCTGATCGAACTGCGCTCGCCAAAGGAGTCGCTGACTTCGGCCACATCGCTGAGTTTGATGACCTGTCCATTTGGCAGGGCGATCTGCGTTTGCGACAGTTCATAGGCGTCGTCGGCATTGCCCAAAACGCGGACCGATTGGCGGGTGCCACCCACTTCCGCGCGGCCGCCGGCCGCGTTGATATTCACCTGGCGCAGCACGCTGTTGACCTGGTTGGCGGTCACACCCAGCGCCTGCATCCGGTCGGGTTTCAAAATGACGCGGATTTCCCGGTCGACGCCGCCAAAGCGGTTGACCTCGGCCATGCCGTTGACGGTCAGCAGGCGCTTGGCGACCGTATCATCGACGAACCAGCTGAGCTGTTCGACGGTCATGTCAGCGGCTTTGACCGCAAAAATCCGATCGGTCCGCCGGCGACGTCGACTTTCGATATTTGCGGTTCCAATATGCCATCGGGCAGCGACCCGCGAACCTGGTCCACCGCATTTTTCACTTCGTTGACGCTGTCGTTGACGTCGGCACCAATCTCGAATTCGACAAATGTGCTGCTGCTGCCTTCGCTGGCCGTCGAGCTGATATTCTTGACGCCGCTGATTGACCGGACCGCTGCCTCCACCCTCTGGGTGATCTGGTTCTCGATTTCCGTAGGCGCGGCACCGGGTTGCGAAATTCTTACCGAGACAGCCGGAAATTCGACGTCCGGGTTGTTCACCACGTCCATGCGGTTGAAGCTCAGCAAGCCGGCAAAGAGCAGGGCGACAAACAGTACCATCGGCACAACCGGATTGCGGGTGCTCCAGGCGGAAATATTGCGAAGATTCATCGATCAGGCCTCAAATTCGCGCACGGATCAAGCGCCGCCAGCATTTTTCTGCACGGTTGTCCGAACGGTTTCGCCAGGGCTCAGGAAGCCGCCTGCGCGGAGCACAACTTTTTCATTTCCGGTCAGGCCGGAAATGATCGAAATCCCGGCACTCGACACCGAGCCGACAACGACGTCGCGCCGCACGGCCTTGTTGTCCGCGTCGACAATATAGACGAAACTGCCTTCGCTATCATTCTGCAATGCCGATTCCGGGATGACCGAAGCTTCGGATGTACCGCTCTCGATGCTGGCGCTGGCAAAGCCGCCGGGCCGCAGGGCGCTGTCATAGCCGAGAGCGATCCGGGCTATGCCCTGACGGGATTGGGGATCAATGGTCGGAGAGATTTGCCAGATCTGTCCGGTGAGAATCTTGTCGGTTCCGACCGGGGTAACCTGGGTCGTGGTGCCGACCGAAATATTGGCCAGGTCGCTTTCGCCCAGTCGCGCCTGCAATTCCATCTCGCCATTTTGCGCCATCCGGAACAGGGTTCCGCTGCCCTGCGTGACGGTCTGGCCCGGTTCGACATTGCGCTCCAGAACCAGTCCGGCCTTGGGCGCGACGATGTTCAGCCGGCCATTGCGCGCCCGAACTTCGCTGAATTGCGCTTGTGCGACGCGCAGACGCGCGGCGGCGGAATCGCGGGTCGCTGTCAGCCGGTCGATATCTGCCTTGGAAATGAAACCCCGGTCGACCAGCTGTTCGGCGCGATCAAGATTGGCCTGCGCCAGATTGAGATCAGCGCGCGATACACCCACTGAAGCCTCGAGGCTTGCGGCCTGCTGGGACTGGACCGACTGGTCGATGCTCGCCATGATCTGGCCCTGCTTGACCCAGTCACCGGCGTCGACGTAGACATTGGTCACGCGGCCACCTTCACCGACCACGCTTACCTGAATTTCCCGTCGCGCGGCCAGAGTGCCCGTTGCATTGATGGTGCGCACGACCTGTTGCTTGCCCGGGCTCATGACCGTGACCATCGGGGCCTGGCTCGCGCCATCTTCCTCGACCGCGCTGCCAACAAAATAATTATAGGCGATATAGGCCAGCAACAGCGCCAGGAGGACGGCAACCGTGATGATCAGCCGCGTGCGTTTTGTGCTTCGCATTTCCGCATCTTCGAGCGTTGCGATATGATCGCTGGGGATGGTTGATTCATAATTCATTTTTTACTCTTCAGTCGGGCTCTTATCGTATTTTCACACTGCAATACACAAAAGAATCGCTGATTTTCGGGTCAATCCGGATTTTCATCAGCTGTGTTACATAAATATAGCACCGGCAGCAAGCCGGAACAGAATTCGGCCCGTCTTTCAAGTCCCGGTTCGATCAACGATCGATATCATCGTATGAAAGGGCCGATCCGCCAACGGACCGGCCCTTCCCGATTCAGAATTTCCGGCTGAAGAGCGGGTTTAGCGTACCCGGCCGCGCTGGATGAGATTGAGGATCAGCAACAGGACAACCGCACCGACAAAAGCTGTGAGCAGCCCGGCGATTGAAAATTCCTGAATGCTGCCGCCAAATCCGAAGTAACGTCCAACGAAGTTGCCGATCACCGAACCGATGATGCCGACAATGATATTCCAGAAGACACCCATGGAAGCATCACGCCCCATGACCATGCTGGCCAGCCAGCCCGCAATACCGCCAACGATCAATGCAATAATCCAACCCATATGTTCCTCCTGATTGTATACGAATATAAATTCTTTACACTCGCGAATACAATTACATAGACGATTATTGCTTGAACTTGAAGGAATAAAAAAGGACCACCGGAGCAAGTCCGGCGGTCCTGTTCAATTTCTCATGTCCGGAAGCTGCATCCGGAGGAATGGCGGTCAATATTTCTGCTGACGCTCGTACAAGTCGCGGTAATGCTGGATTCGCGTCACGCGCAGTCCCGGCATGCCGGACCGATCGACAGCCCGTTGCCAGGAAGCGAATTCTTCCAGAGACAGATCGTAGCGGTCGCAAACTTCATCAACAGTCAGCAGGCCGCCGTTCACTGCCGCGACGACTTCTGCCTTGCGGCGGACTACCCAGCGAGTCGTACCCGGCTTTGGCAAATCGTCAATGGTGAGCGGTTCGCCAAGGGGCCCGACAACTTGCGCTGGTTTTATTTTTGGTTTTCAATCATACTACCCTCAATTTTGCCTTGCGGCATTTTACCCCGTTCCCGTTACGTCTGGCCTTCGTACCGGTAGAGTTTTTCGATTACCTGAACTGCCAAGGTAAACGTCACGTTTATAATTTCACTACTCTCTCATTTGTCGATTCCCTGCTGTGCCAGATCAGGCCGAAAACTCCCGGTCCTGAACAATATTGCTTCCCTGTAGCCGGACGTGCCGGAACGCGACCTTCCGGCAAAAAAGCCATCCGGTCGTCCATGAAGGAGGCGTGCAGCGGCTGCTTTGCGCCTCCCGCATCATGCTTGGCTGCCACAAACTTCCGGGCCGACTGGCTCGACGTCTGTCTGGCAATGGCCCTGGCAAGCAAGGCCTGCTGATCCGCACGTTGCGCGGCAACATCCCGACCTTCATCAAGCACAGGCCATTGCATGCCTTTATGGGGGAAGTTCATTTCCATAGACGCCGGTCTAGCAGTGAAGGTATAAACTAGTGTAAAAGGGATGTTTACGAGGCCTTAGGAGAAGTTAAGCAATCCTTCCTTGTGTTGGCCCAATTCGTACCAAAATGGATCATATCGGGGACCGGGAAGGGAATTGTTCGCCGCGCTGGCGCAATCGGCGGGAATTCTCTAAGGGGTGCAATTGTGATGACGGACAGAATGAACGGAAATTTTCAGCTGGGCGATAACCTGACGGGCAAACGCATTGTCGTGGCCATGTCGGGCGGTGTCGATTCAAGCGTGGTGGCGGCTCTGGCGGCTCGTACCGGCGCTGAAACCATTGGCATTACCCTGCAGCTTTATGACCATGGTGAGGCGGTCGGGCGCGTCGGCAGCTGTTGTGCTGGCCAGGATATTCGTGATGCCCGCGCCGTGGCCGATCGGCTTGGCATTGCTCATTATGTCTTTGACCATGCCAGCCGGTTCAAGGATTCGGTGATGGATGTCTTCGCCGACGAATATATGGCCGGCCGGACACCGATACCGTGCGTACAGTGCAATATGGGCGTCAAATTCACCGATCTGCTGCAATTGTCCCGCGAACTGGGTGCGGACTGTCTGGCTACTGGCCATTATGTCCGGCGCGTGCCGGGACCAGAGGGTGCAGAGTTGCACCGGGCGCTCGATCCGGCGCGGGACCAGAGCTATTTCCTGTTTGCTACCACGCAGGATCAACTGGATTATCTGCGTTTCCCGCTCGGCGATATGCCGAAAAGCCAGGTGCGTGAAATCGCCGAGGAAATGGGGTTGGCGGTAGCGTTCAAGCCGGACAGCCAGGACATTTGTTTCGTACCGCATGGCGATTATGCCAGCGTCGTACGCAAATTGCGCCCGGATGCCGACGATGACGGCGAGATTGTCCATATCGATGGCAGAATAATGGGGCGCCACAAGGGCCTTATCCATTATACCGTAGGCCAGCGAAAGGGATTGGAAATTGGCGGTCAGGCCGAACCACTATATGTCATTCGACTGGACCCGGAGGCTAAACGCGTCATTGTCGGTCCCAAAGCGGCCCTTGCGGTGGCTTCTGCATCGTTGCGCGACATCAACTGGATCGGCGGTGATTATGCTGGTCCGGTGGAAGTCAAGGTTCGCTCGATGTCGAAGCCCACTCTCGCCCGACTAGAAGGACAGGAACTGCGGTTCCACAATCCGGAATTCGGTGTCGCTCCAGGTCAGGCGGCGGTTTTCTACCATAAGGACCGGGTGCTGGGTGGTGGCTGGATCGTCAGCACCGCTGCGGTTGAGCAGAAATGGCTGGCGGGCGTCGAAGTCTAGCCTATTCAGCCTCGACTTGCTCGTCGGTCAGCATCAGGCAGCCCCAGCCTTCGCGAAATTCGGCGGTAGCAGATTCCATCAGCAACGCAGATGCGGTCACTCTCTTGCGATCCTCGTCGACAGTCAATCTGATCACTTCCATGCCGGGCTCGAAATCCTTTTCGCAATCCTCGATATCCCGACCGCCGATATAGTGGCACGAACAGGCAACCCGGGCCCCGTAGGCAGTCCCGATGTCAAGCTGACCCTTTATGCTTTTATAATTATAAACGAACAGAGCGACCAGAACGACAAGGAAGAGCGCCCCGGCATATATTGCCAAACGCGCCTTGCTCGGTCGTGATGATGATGTGTCTTTTACGGTTGCCATGGCGGCTTCTATTGGTGCAACGACGGCTCATGCACAAGATTAAACTCGCTTTGATACCGGCCCTGACGCTCGTTCTTTCTTCTTGCGGATCGAATGGGGAAGCCGTTGAGGCCCCGCAAAAAGCGCGGCGGAACTGGCATATATTTCGGATGCCAGCCCCGTTGCCAAGGCGCGGCTGGATGCGGCAATCTCCCCGCTTTTTGAGACCCGGCGATGGCGGAAACGCGGGCTTTCCTGATAATGTATCAAGGGAAAATTATCGCCGAACGCTACGGTGAGGGTTATGACGAGGATACGCGGTTCATCAGTTGGTCGATGGCCAAAAGTTTCACCGGAGCATTGATTGGATTCCTGGTAGCAGATGGCCGGTTGGTGCTCGATGATCCGGCACCGGTGCCGGCATGGCAAAGACCGGGTGATCCGCGTGGCGACATAACTCTGCGTCAGTTGCTCCATATGTCCTCCGGCCTTGATCATACGGAGTTGCCGGAAGAAGGCGGTAAAACTGTATTCGAGGCGGATACCAACCGGATGCTGTTCCTGGACGGTGCGCAGGATACCGCGGCCTATGCCGAAGCGCGCCCGATGGAAGCGCGTCCGGGCGAGAAATTTGAATATAGCACTGCAACCAGCATCATACTTTCCGATATTATAGCCCGCACCCTGACGAAGAGTGCGGACCCCGAGGTGCGCCGCCACGACACTTTGCGGTTCATCCGGGGCCGCCTCCTGGAGCCGTTGGGGATGGATGGTACCTATCCGGAATTTGGTCCGAACGGCACTTTCCTTGGCGGCAGCTTCATTCATGCCACTGCCCGTGATTATGGCAAGTTTGGCGAATTTTTGCGCAACAATGGGGCCCGTAAGGGCGCACAGCATTTGCCGGTCAGCTGGGTCCGGTTCATGAAGGCTTCCTCGGAAAACGACCCGGCCTATGGCGGTCATCTCTGGCTGAACAAAAGGCGTCCCGAGGGTCGCAATCAGGTGCTTTTCCCCGACAATGGGCCGGACACTATCTTCGCCGCGCTCGGCCATCTCGGTCAGCAGATCGTCGTGTCGCCCGAACAGCAACTGACAGTGGTCCGGCTGGGCAAGACGCAAGATGATGTGCTGGCGCCGATGAGCGCACAGATTGGCCGGATCATGGCTCTGTTCCCAATCCGGGGCTAACAGCAGCTTCGGCCGGGGCGCTAAAGGCGAAACCTGCCTTCGACGACCGTTACGCATTTCCCGCCCAGCCACGCTCGGTCGCCGTCCAATCGGCAATTGACATAGCCGCCACGCTGACTGGCCTGATAGGCCGTGAAGCTGTCGCGACCCAGCTGCTTTGCCCAGAAAGGGGTCAGTACGGCATGGGCAGAGCCAGTCACACTGTCTTCATCAACTCCTCCGCCCGGGACGAAAACCCGGCTCAGAACATCGCTGTCCTTGCCCGGTGCGGTGCAGATAAACTGCGCGTTGCCCAGCGCGGCGAGTGCTTTCAGGTCCGGTTTTAGAGCCAGTATCTCGCCTGCACTTGCATAGCGAAGAACATGATAACGCCCTTCGTGAAACTGGGTTTCAACGGGGTCGCCGCCAATCAGCGTGATAATTTCCGGCATGTCTTTGGGCCCGGGGGCATAGGCGGGGAGGTCCAGCGCATAACCCTCGCCATCGCGCACGACGGTCAGGATGCCGGCCTGCCGTGTCCGGAAAGTCACCTGCTGGCGATCGGGCTCCTGCGACAATATGATATGCCCGCTGGCGAGCGTGGCGTGGCCGCAGAGCGCTATTTCCACGGTTGGCGTGAACCAGCGTAGTTCATAGTCTGCCTCGCCGCTTTCATCGGGCAGGTAAAAGGCTGTCTCGGCGAAATTATTTTCCTCGCCAATGGCCTGCAATATTTTGTCTTCCAGCCAGTTATCGAGCGGCATCACCGCTGCCTGATTGCCTGTAAAGGGTCGGTCGGCAAAAGCATCGACATGATAATAAGGCAGGTACGTCATGGGTAGAGCAGTCCTTCCGTCCACGTGTCTCCGTTGCGAACAAAGGTCCGCCGTTCGTGCAGCCGGTGTGCGCCGTCTTGCCAAAATTCAAAACAATCGGGGGTCAGGCAATAACCGGACCAATGCGGTGGACGCGGGACATCCTGGCCATCGAACCGCTGTTTCATGTCCTCGAATCGGGAGAGGAAGGTTGCCCGGTCGGCAAGCGGGCGCGACTGGTCCGATGCCCAGGCTCCCAGCTGTGAATCCCGGCTGCGCGAGGCAAAATAGGCGTCTGCCTTGGCATTATCTACCGCTGAAAGCTGGCCTTCGATCCGGATCTGGCGACGCAGGCTTTTCCAGTGAAACAAGATCGCGGCCTTGGGGTTTTCCGCGATATCGCTGGCTTTTCGGCTTTGTTGGTTGGTGTAGAAGATAAAGCCATCCGGCCCATGGCTCTTCAGCAAAACCATCCGTGCCGATGGCTGTCCATCGGCATCGGCGGTGGCAATGGTCATTGCGTTGCTGTCATTGATCTCGGTTTTTCGCGCTTCGGCGTACCAAGTCTCGAATAGGGGAAATGGATCTGTCATGCCGCTGCCTTTAACATCCTGCCGATAACCGGCAAACAAACAAATTTTGTCCGGCGACAAAGCGCTGTTTTCTGCTAGAAGCACGGCAAGGAGAGGCTTTTGTGAACTGGGACTTGATATTTACGATCACTAACAATTATGCATTGCTGATGTGGCTCATTCTCGCATTCGCGCCGCGGTCGCATAATATAATGACCGGATTGTTCTATGGCGGGGTCGGGCTGCTGGCCCTCGCTTATGCCCTGATCGTGATCCCCATGACGGTGGGTCTGATTGACGGCGGTAGCGGCGGTTCGCTGGACTTTTCGAGTCTGTCGGCAATCCAGCAACTGCTTTCCAGTCCCGGCGGTGCTACCGTCGGCTGGATACATTATCTGGCCTTCGATCTGTTTGTCGGAATCTGGGTGGCGCGCAATGCGGATAAATACGGGTTTGCACGTTGGTTGCAGATACCTATCTTGGCGTTTGTCCTGATGCTGGGGCCATTGGGACTGGTTCTTTATCTGCTGTTGCGTTTCACGCGGCATAACAAGGTTGCAGATGCCGTTTTGCCCGAATAAGACAGTAGAGTTGAAAATTGGAGACAAATGCCAATCTCTGCATGGTAAGGATTTGAAAAAGGTCAAATAATGATAGATCCCTATCAAGCATTGGGTGTTGCCAAGGGGGCAAGCGACAAGGAAATCAAGTCTGCCTATCGCAAGCTCGCCAAGGAACTGCATCCCGACAAGAACAAGGATAACCCCAAGGCGACGGAGCGTTTCTCCGATGTCACACGGGCTTATGATCTGCTGCTCGACAAGGAAAAGCGCGGGCAATTTGATCGCGGCGAAATTGATGCGGAAGGCAATCCAACAGCGCCCTTCGGCTTTGGCGGAGGAAGCGGTGGATATCAGCGGGGTCCGGGCGGCCAGCAACATGATTTCGGTAATGCCGGTGCGGATTTGGAGATATTTTGAAGGCTTGTTCGGCGGTGGGGGCGGTAGCTCGCCTTTCGGCAGCCGTCAGCGCAGCGCGCCACCGTCCAAGGGTGCCAACGTCAGCTATCGCCTAAAGGTCGAATTTATTGCCGCAGCAACGCTGCAGAAGCAACGTATCACGCTTGAGGATGGCAAGACCATCGACCTCAGCCTGCCAAAGGGAGTCGAGGAAGGCACCCAGATGCGGCTTAGCGGCAAGGGGCGACAGGGTCCGGGCGGCAATGGCGATGCGATTGTCACCATCCATATCAATTCCCACCCGTTTTACGAACGCGATGGTGACAATATCCGGCTGGAACTGCCGATCAGCCTGAAAGAGGCCGTGGAAGGCGCAAAGATCAAGGTACCGACGGTGGACGGGCCGGTGATGCTTTCGATTCCTGCCGGGTCGAGTTCGGGCAAGACTCTGCGATTGAAGAACAAGGGATTTCACAGCAAATCCGGCGTTCGGGGCAATCAGTTGGTGACTTTGATGATCACCCTGCCGGAAAAAGACGACAAGCTCGCTGAATTTGTGAAAGACTGGAATCCGAAAGACAATCCACGCTCCAGTATGGGTGTTTAGGTTTGAATCGCGGTCCCCTGTCCGAGTTGTCGCCGGAAGCCCGTCACCAGGACAGGGGGCAGCCGCGACCATCCGGGAACCGGGCCACAGATAAACTGGCCAACGAAAGTCCGTTGCGTCAGGCCTTGATCATTCTGGAACGCACAGCGGTCGGCGTCTATTATGACGGCTTCACCTTCGCGGGGAATTTTGCCTATCTGTCGTTGCTCGCGGTATTCTCCTTTTTCATCATTGCCGCGGCGGTCGTCGGCGGTTTCGGACAGACCGCTGTCGGCACCGATTTTGTAGAGGCTTTTCTGGTCACCGTTCCGCCATCGGTCGCGGCGGCCCTGCATGATCCGATCAACGACGCGATGACCGCGCGGACTGGCCCCTTGTTGTGGCTCAGTGCGATCGTGGGGCTTTGGACCACCACCAGTTTGATCGAGACTATCCGCGAAATCCTGCACCGCGCCTATGGCGTCCAGGCCCAACGTGCCTTCTGGGAATATCGCCTGACATCGATCGTACTCATTCTCGTTTCCGTATTTTTCGCGATGCTGGCGCTCAGCGCGCAATTCGTGGTTGCAGGGATCCGTGAATTTCTGGGAACTTATTTTCCGGCCCTCGAGGGTGATGCACTATGGGTGTCGCTGTCCAATGCAGTCCCGTTTCTGGTGCTGTTTGCGACGCTCTATCTCCTGTTCCGGTTGCTGACCCCCCGGCAATATCGGCCGCGCCAATATCCCAAATGGCCGGGCGCGGTATTCATCAGCGGCTGGTGGCTCATGATTACCGGACTCTTGCCCGTTTTCCTGAAATATGCGTCAAATTACCAGCTCACCTATGGCAGCCTTGCCGGGGTTATCATCACACTGATATTCTTCTATCTCGTCGGCCTCGGAATGGTAATCGGGGCCGAGATAAATGCTGCATTGGCCGAACGGCCCTCCAGAAACGGACAGGACGAATGATACGCTGGAAAATCATCCGGATAGCGTTTATCAGCGGCGATTATCGGAATTCAGGAGACCATGGCGATGAGTGATTTAATGAAAGGCAAGCGGGGCTTGATCATGGGGCTTGCCAACAACAAGTCTCTGGCCTGGGGTATCGCTCAGCGTCTGGCCGCCGATGGCGCCGAGTTGGCGATCAGCTATCAGGGCGACGTGATGGCCAAACGGGTCAAGCCGCTGGCCGAAGAACTGGGCTGTGATTTCCTGCTCGATTGCGATGTCAGCGACATGGACCAGCTCGACGCGACATTTGCCGAAATCGAGAAGCGCTGGGGCAAGCTGGATTTCGTCGTTCACGCGATCGGTTTTACCAACAAGGAAGCGCTGCGCGGCAAATATTTCGATGTCACGCTGGATGATTTCCTGATGACCATGAATATCAGCGTTTACAGCTTCACCGCCGTTGCCAAGCGCGCTGCCGCGCTGATGAGAGCGGGCGGGTCCATGCTTACTCTGTCTTATTATGGAGCCGAGAAAGTGATCCCGCATTACAATGTCATGGGCGTGGCCAAATCCGCGCTGGAAACCTCGGTCAAATATCTGGCCAATGATGTCGGTCCTGACGGCATTCGGGTGAATGCGATTTCTGCCGGTCCGATCAAGACCCTGGCGGCTTCCGGCATTGGCGATTTTCGCTATATTTTGAAATGGAACGAGCATAATGCACCGTTGCGGCGTAATGTGACGATCGATGATGTCGGCGCGTCGGCTCTCTATTTCCTGTCCGATCTTTCTGCTGGCGTCACCGGTGAAACCCATCATGTCGATGCCGGATATCATACCGTCGGCATGAAACAGGAAGATGCGCCGGATATCGCGCTGGATTGATGGATGCCGATGTCCGGGCAATGTGGATCGGATGCTGAATAAGTCTTTAAACGCGGAGAGCGAGTTTTGAGTTTTAACACCTTCGGCCACGCCTTTCGCTTTTCCACCTGGGGAGAAAGCCACGGACCCGCGCTCGGCGCGGTTGTTGACGGCTGCCCGCCTGGCCTGGAACTGAGCGAGGCTGATATCCAGCCCTTTCTGGATGCCCGGCGGCCCGGCCAGTCGAAATATACGACCCAGCGACAGGAGCCGGATCAGGTCAAAATCCTCTCCGGTGTTTTCGAAGGCAAGACCACCGGCACACCGATTTCGCTGATGATCGAAAATGTCGATCAGCGGTCCAAGGACTATAGCGAAGTCGCCAAAGCTTACCGCCCCGGTCATGCCGACTATGCCTATGACCAGAAATACGGCTTTCGCGACTATCGCGGCGGTGGCCGGTCCAGCGCACGGGAAACCGCAGCACGGGTTGCTGCCGGTGCGGTTGCACGGCTAGCCATTCCGGAAGTCTCCGTACGGGCATGGGTCGCAGAAATTGGCGGCGACGCGGTGGATATGGCGAATTTCGATGCGGATGAAATCGGGAATAATCCCTTCTTCTGCCCGGATGCGGTGGCGGCCAAGCGTTGGGAAGCCTTGGTTGATGGCGCGCGCAAAGATGGCAGCAGTCTTGGCGCGATCATTGCCTGTGAGGCCACAGGCGTGCCTGCGGGCTGGGGTGCGCCTATCTATGCCAAACTTGATAGCGAGCTGGCTGCTGCGATGATGACCATCAACGCCACCAAAGGTGTTGAAATCGGTGACGGCTTTGCCGCTGCGCGTTTGCGCGGCGAAGAAAATGCTGATGCCATGCGTCCCGGCAATGAAGGCCCGCGTTTCTTATCCAATCATGCGGGCGGCACTGCGGGTGGGATATCGACAGGCCAGCCCATTTTCTGCCGGGTGGCGTTTAAGCCGACCAGTTCTATTTTGACGCCGGTTCTAACGATAAGTCCCCAAGGGGAGGCGACCGAAATATCGACCAAGGGCCGTCATGATCCTTGCGTGGGTATCCGCGGTGTACCGGTGGTCGAGGCGATGATGGCGCTGGTTCTTGCTGACCAGAAAATGCTCCATCGGGCGCAATGCGGATGAGCTCTCTGGCAGATATAACGACCCAAGGAGCGGCATCTCGCGCTTCGGCAGGCTCTATTGAAGGTTGTTCCTGATCCATGATCGACCTCATCCTCCACGTTATTGATGAATATATCCAAGCCAACAAGGCTGTCATCGGTCTCGTGATTCTCGGCTTCCTGTTTGCCGGGTTCATTATGGAGCGCTTTCCCGCAGCAGTGGTTGCGGTGCTCGGTGCCTGCATGTTCCTGTTTCTCGGGATCATCGATTCCGATGGTCTTTTTCGGTCTTCTCCAATACGGCTCCGATCACGATTGCCGCGATGTTCATCCTGTCGGGCGCCTTGCTGCGAACGGGAACGATTGACGCGATCGCCGGGTTCATCATCAAGCGTGCCAAACGGCATCCCAAACTGGCTGTGGCCGAGATGTTTCTGGGCGCCTTTGTCGCTTCTGCCTTCATGAACAATACGCCGGTGGTGATCGTTTTGATACCGATCATCCTGCGGCTCTCGCGGGCGACCGGTTTTTCGTCCAAGAAATTGCTGATCCCGCTGAGCTTCATCTGCATATTGGGCGGTACGACCACGCTGATCGGCACGTCGACCAACCTGATTGTCGATGCCGTGGCACGTGACCAGGGGCTGGCCGGGTTCGGCATATTCGAAATCACGCCTTATGGCCTGATCGCTGCTGTTGCCGGCACCGTGATGATGGTCCTGTTCAGCAGCTGGCTGTTGCCAGGCGGAGAGGTTCAGGGCCAGTTTGACAGTAGCGATGAAAGCGCCTTTCTTACCGAATTGACGGTGCGCAACAGAGCATCGGTGATCGACAAGAAACTTTCCGCCGTCCCCGAATTGCGCCGCGCGGGCCTTGAGGTCACGGCTGTCAAAAGATTGAGCAGCTATATTCGCCACGATCTTGATCACCATGAACTGCGGGCGGGCGACCGGATCGTGGTGCAGCTGGATCTCGCCGAGCTGATCTCGCTGCGCGAATCGGAAGATTTCAAAGTGGGCATCGTCCACAAGGGTGATGCGGGGCCATTGGGAGAGGAACTGGTCGAGGCAACGGTGGCGCCGAGCCATCCCAGCATCGGTAACCGGCTGTACGACATACCGTTCCTGTCGCAGCTCAATGTTCGCATATTGGGCATGACCCGCTATCGCAACCTGCCGCGGTCCGACCTGACCAACGCCCGTATTCACGCGGCGGACCGGTTGCTGGTGACTGGATCGAGCGAAGATATTCACCGCATGTATCAGAACCCCAATCTTTTCGGGGTCGGACAAACCAAGATTCGGGCCTTTCGCAGGGACCGGGCTCCCGTTGCTATCGGGGCCCTTGTCGCGGTGGTGGTTCTTGCCGCGTTCAATATCATATCTCTCGCGGTCGCGGCCATTCTAGCGGTTGGTGCAATCCTGCTGGCGCGCTGTATCGACGCGGAAGAGGCCTGGGGGTCAATCGATGGCAATGTGCTGGTTCTGATATTCGGGATGCTCGCGGTCGGTCTGGGGCTCCAGCAAGCCGGAAGTGTCGACCTGATCGTGTCCGAACTGACTCCTTTTTGCGGGAAGTGCCACCATGGGGGCTGGTTTTTGCGATTTACGTCCTGTCCGTGATCATGACCGAGATCGTTACCAACAACGCGGTCGCCATCATCATTACGCCGATTGCCATTGCACTGGGCAATGATCTGGGAGTAGATCCTCGCCCGCTGGTGATTGCGGTGATGTTCGCCGCTTCCGCCAGTTTCGCCACACCGATCGGCTATCAAACCAATACGCTGGTCTACGCAGCAGGCAATTACCGGTTCACCGACTTCTTCAAGGCCGGAATTCCGCTGACCTTTGGCGTCGGACTGTCGACCTGTCTAGCGATCAGCTTCTGGATGTAACCACGGCCTAAAGGCTTGCCGCGCCCCGCAGCGGTCGATAGGCATGGGTGGATAGAATTTCGGGGGACAATCGCATGTTGGCATTCTGGTTCAAGATACCGCTCTGGCAGCGTGTGATCGCGGCGCTTGTGCTCGGCGTCATCACCGGCCTGGTCTGGGGGCCGGAATCGGAAACCATCAAATGGATCGGCGATTTCTTCATCAAGGCGATCAAGATGCTGGTCGTTCCGCTGATCTTCTTCTCTCTGGTTGCCGGCGTAGCGGCGCTGGGGGATCTCAAGAAACTGGGCAGCGTTGGCGGGCGGGCGATGATCCTGTTCGTGATAACAGGTCAGATAGCCGCCTGGCTGGGTCTTGCGCTTGGCACATTTTTCCAGCCCGGAGCGGGCGTCGACACCGATACGATCGAAATGGGCGAAACTCCTGCGCCCAATGATACGACCGCCGTGGACATGATCCTCTCGATCGTCCCGGACAGTCCGGTTCAGGTCATGGCCGACGTGCGCGTATTGCCGCTGATCGTCTTTGCCTTGCTGATCGGTATAGGCATTCTGATGGCCAAGGAAGACGGCAAGCCGCTGGCCAAGATATTCGATAGCGGCGCTATCGTCATGCAGAAAGTCACGATGATCGTGATGGAATTGACGCCTTTTGGCGTGTTCGCGCTTATGGCTTGGGTTGCAGGCACGTTGGGCATGGATGCATTGCTCTCGCTGGCCCAACTGGTCGGGCTCAACTATCTCGGCTGCCTGCTGATCATCGGGATAGTCTATTCAGGGATGATCAAGTTTGTCGCGAAACTGCCTCCGATCGATTTCTTCCGCGGTATCGTTGACGCGATCGCGGTCAGCTATTCGACCGCTTCTTCCAATGCGACCTTGCCGGTGACGCTGCGCTGCGTCGAACGCAATCTGGGTGTCCGCAATTCGGTGGCCAGCTTTGTCGTCTCGCTGGGCGCTACGATCAATATGAACGGAACGGCCATGTATCTCGGCCTTGCGACGTTGTTCGGGGCACAGATTTTCGGCGTTGACCTCTCCTGGGGCGACTATTTCCTGATCTCCATCACCTCAACCCTCGGCGCGATTGGCGCGGCGGGTATTCCGGGCGCTGGCCTGATCATGATGGCGCTGGTGTTCGGCAGCGTTGGCGTGCCGCTTGAAACCATCGCCTTTGTTGCCGGTGTCGACCGGATCATGGACATGATGCGCACGACCACCAATGTCTCAGGTGATGCAGCCGTAGCGGTGACAGTGGCTTCGATGACCGGCGAGATCGACCGCGAAGAAATGATCTCTGCGGACGATGTTTAACGCTGAAATCTGGCGGCCAACTATAAGATTTGAGCCCGAAGGGGCCTCAATCCGCGAACGGATCCGTCACCAATATCGTATCGTCCCGCTCCGGCGACGTGCTCACCAATGCCACAGGACACTGGATCAGTTCTTCCACCCGCCGGATATATTTGATCGCCTGCGCCGGCAGATCGGCCCAGCTGCGCGCGCCGGCGGTGGACTCGCTCCATCCTTCCAGCGTCTCGTAGACCGGTTTGACCGCGGCCTGATCCTGATGGTGGGGCGGCAGATAATCGTATGTGACGCCATCGAGTTCGTAACCGACACAGATTTTCAGTTGCTCGAATCCGTCGAGCACGTCGAGCTTGGTCAGCGCGATGCCGGCAACGCCGGACACCGCCAGCGCCTGCCGCACGAGCACTGCATCGAACCAGCCGCAGCGCCGCTGGCGACCGGTGACGGTGCCGAATTCATGTCCCCGTTCGCCAAGCCGCTGGCCGATATCATCGTCCAGTTCGGTCGGGAAGGGGCCGGAGCCGACGCGGGTTGTATAGGCTTTGGTGATGCCAAGGACATAGCCGGTGCCGGACGGGCCGATGCCGGAGCCGCCCGCAGCGGTGCCCGAAATCGTATTGGAGCTTGTGACAAACGGATAGGTGCCGTGGTCGACATCCAGCAACACGCCCTGCGCGCCTTCGAACAGGATCCGCTTGCCGTCGCGCCGCGCCTCGTTGAGGCGCTTCCAGACCGGCTGGGCATATTGCAACACACTGTCGGCAATTTCCTTCAGGTCATTGAGCAGCCGCTCGCGGTCCACCGGCGGTTCGCCAAAGCCGGCACGGAGCGCATCGTGATGCGCACACAGCCGGTCGAGTTGCGGCCCCAGATCATCGAGATGGGCGAGATCGCAGACCCGGATCGCGCGGCGACCAACCTTGTCTTCATAGGCCGGGCCAATACCCCGCCGAGTTGTTCCGATCTTGCCCTTGCCGCTGGCATCCTCGCGCATCGCGTCAAGATCGCGGTGGATCGGCAGGATCAGCGGGCAAGTCTCGGCGATGCCGAAATTGTCGGTATTGATTGCCACTCCCTGGCCAGTCAGTTTCTCGATTTCGTCGCGCAGATGCCACGGGTCGAGCACCACGCCATTGCCGATAATCGACAGGGCGCCACGCACGATGCCCGATGGCAGCAGCGAAAGCTTGTACACGGCGCCATCGACAACCAGCGTATGGCCTGCATTATGGCCGCCCTGAAAGCGGACCACGACATCGGCGCGTTCGGATAGCCAGTCGACAATCTTGCCTTTGCCTTCATCACCCCATTGTGCGCCGATTACCGTTACATTGGCCATTGAATCACTTTCTTATACTGGTTCCGGCTGATCGCCGTTTAGAATATGGGTACATCCGAGCGCTCGGCCCGGTCTTGTCTGAAAGGGCCGCCACTGTGCGCCAGCCTGATTCCCGCAGCTGCGCGGCCATATCCTTGTCATGGCCGATCGGCAAAAATATCTGCTCGCTGGTTTTTGCACCAAAACCGGCGTCGATCAGGGGATTGGGATAGAGCGAGAAGCCGACCGCGGCTTCGGTTGCGCCGTCCGGGTGCAGGATTTCGTAACTGCCGCCACGGCCCAGTGCGCCGATGAAACTGTCGGCATAAAGGGTGAAGCCGAACCAGTTCTGATATTCGAAACCGTGGCGTTCGGTCGGGTCGAGGGTGAGGCTAGCCTTGCCCTGGATGCTGGCGGCGATCCGGGAAATACCGTCCAGTCGTGAACCCAGCAGACCCTCGCTGTCAAATTCCCGCATTTTCGCCATTGCTTCGTCGAACGGGCCGGTTGCCTCGATCAAAGGCAAATAACCGGTTGCGCCCATCGCGTTGAGGCCGCCGGCGTCCTTCATATCCAGTTCGCTGCGGACTTCGGCAATCTGGGCTTCGTTCAACGGCAAGGGGCCGGCTGCCAGCATATCGATCAGGTCGGGGAGCGTGAAGTCGACGGTGATGCCGGAAACGCCCGCCCGTTCAAGCGCTTCGATCGCGACCGAGACAATTTCGCTGGCGGCAATGACGCTGTCGCTGCCAACCAGTTCCGCACCGATTTGCAACCGGCTGCGTTCCGGCTGCAACTGTCCCGAGCGCAGTTTCAGCACTTGGCCCGAATAGCTCAGCCGAAGCGGCCGCGGCCGGTCCGCCAGACTGGTCGTGGCAATCCGGCCGACCTGCATTGTCATGTCCGGACGCAACGCCAGGGTGCGCTGGGAGATCGGATCGACAAACCGCATCAGATCGCTTCGCGAAGCGCCCTGCATCCGGTTGGTCAACCCGTCCTCATATTCGACCAGAGGCGGTGTGACCCGCGCATAACCGTGGCTGGCCAGCGTATCGAGTACATCGCGTTCCAGTCGCGATGCCGCCTCGGCATAAGGCGGCAGCGCGTCGTGAAATCCTTCGGGCAGAAGATTGGATGGTTTTCGCATGGCCCTGCTCCATAGCCCAAGCAAAGGCTCAGGCCATCTTTTTTCTTGGGTCTCGCCCTATTGAATCAAAAGCTCAGGGCCTTGACCGTTTTCACGCCTTCCAGCTGACAGACCGACCAGAGGACGGGCTCTTCGACCGGCGAATCGATCGAGAGCAGCAATACAGCTTCGCCACCCGGCGCATCGCTGCGACGGCCAAGGTGGAAGGTGCCGATATTGACGCCCGCCTCGCCCAGCGTCGAACCGACGCGCCCGATAAAACCAGGCTCGTCACGGTTGACGATATAGAGCATGTCGCCTTCCATGTCCGCCTCGACCTTGATGCCGAACATTTCGACCAGCCGGGGGCCGGACGATCCGAACAGGGTGCCGGCAACCGATTTCTCGCCTTCGTCGGTGGTCACGGAAACGCGAACGAGTGTGTGGTAATCGCCTTCGCGCTCGTGACGGATTTCGCGAACGTCAAGTCCGCGTTCTTTCGCCAGATAGGGCGCGTTGACCATGTTCACGGTGTCGCTATAGGCCCGCATCAGCCCGGCCAGCACCGCAGCCGTAATCGGCTTCTGGTCCAGCTCTGCGGCTGCGCCTTCGACTTCAACGGCAACGCCCTTGATCTGGTCGGCCGCGAGCTGGCCAACGAGCGATCCGAGCTGGGTGGCAAGTGCCATATAGGGTTTCAGCTTCGGTGCCTGTTCAGCCGAGAGGCTCGGCATGTTCAGCGCATTTTCGACGCCGCCATTAACCAGATAATCAGCCATCTGCTCGGCGACCTGGATTGCCACATTCACCTGCGCCTCACTGGTGGAGGCACCGAGATGCGGTGTGCAGATCAGGTTGGGCGTGCCGAACAACGCGTTTTCCTTTGCCGGTTCCTGCGCATAAACGTCGAGGGCCGCGCCGGCGACATGGCCGGATTCCAGCGCTTCCTTCAAGGCCGCTTCGTCGATCAGGCCGCCGCGCGCGCAGTTGATGATCCGCACGCCCGGCTTGGTCTTGGCGAGCGCTTCGGCAGACAGGATATTGCGTGTCTGGTCGGTCAGCGGCGTGTGCATGGTGATAAAGTCGGCGCGGGCGAGCAGATCGTCCAGCGAGACTTTCTCGACACCCATTTCAACCGCGCGTTCCTCGGTGAGGAACGGGTCATAGGCGACAACCTTCATCCGCAGGCCGATGGCGCGTTCGGCTACAATCGAACCGATATTGCCGGCGCCGATCAGGCCGAGCGTCTTGCTGGTCAGCTCGACGCCCATGAATTTCGACTTTTCCCATTTACCGGCCTGGGTCGACAAGTCGGCGGCGGGAAGCTGGCGCGCGAGCGCGAACATCAGCGCAATGGCATGTTCTGCTGTGGTGATGCTGTTGCCAAACGGCGTGTTCATGACCACGACGCCCTTGGCGGAAGCGGCGGGAATATCGACATTGTCGACACCGATACCGGCGCGGCCGACCACTTTCAGATTGGTCGCGGCTTCCAGTATTTCGGGAGTGACCGTGGTCGAGGAGCGAATGGCAAGGCCGTCATATTCACCGATGATCTTCATCAGCTCTTCCGGTGTCTGGCCGGTGATTTCGTCAACTTCGCAACCGCGTTCGCGGAAAATCTCGGCGGCTTTCGGGTCCATTTTGTCGGAAATAAGTACTTTTGGCATCATAATGTTCCTTGTCGGAATGATCGCGCCGGCACGGGCCGGCTTCTAGACCAATGGCTTTACAGCAGGGCATTGGCCTGGCCCCGGCTCTCGCCGGGGCGACACAATTAGGAAAGCTCGGCTTTCACCTGAGCATAAGCCCATTCGATCCACAGCAGCAGACGGCGAATGTCTTCCTGCTCGACCGTCGAACCGCACCAGATGCGCAGCGACGGCGGGGCATCGCGATAGCCGTTGAAGTCATAGGCAATGTCCATCTTCTCGAGCATTGCTGCGATCTTCTTGGGCACGGAAGCCTTGGCGTCGTCGTCGAGGCTGTCATACCATTCGCCCTGGAATACCATGCAGACGCCGGTGTTGGTCCATTTGGCCGGATCGCTGACCATATTGCGCATCCACGGCGTGGCTTCGAGCCAGTCGTGGACGGTTTTGGCGTTGCGGTCGGCGCGGGCGTGCAGTTCGGACAAGCCGCCGATCGACTTGGCCCATTCGAGCGAAGCGATATAATCTTCGGTCGCGAGCAGGGACGGCGTGTTGATCGTTGCGCCTTCGAAAATCGCGGTGTTGAGCTTGTCGCCCTTTTTCACCCGGAAGATTTTCGGCAACGGCCAGGACGGGGTGTAGCTTTCGATCCGCTCGACGGCACGCGGGCTTAGGATGAGCATGCCGTGACCGGCTTCGGAACCCATGACCTTCTGCCAGCTGTAGGTGGTGGCATCGAGCTTCGACCAGTCCATCGGCTGGGCAAAGACGGCGCTGGTAGCGTCGTTGATCGTCACGCCTTCGCGGTCGTCGGCAATCCAGTCGGTATCGGGAATTCGCGCGCCCGAGGTGGTGCCGTTCCAGGTGAAGACGATATCGTCACCCTTGTCGATCGTGGTCAGGTCCGGGATTTCGCCATAGTCGGCTTCGAGGACCGTGAGGTCGGCAGGCTTGAGCTGCTTCACGGCGTCCTGAATCCAGACATTGCCGAAGCTTTCCCATGCTGCAACCGTCACCGGACGGGCACCGAGCATGTTCCACATCGCCAGTTCCACGGCGCCGGTATCGGAGGCCGGCACGATACCGATCAGATAGTCGTCGGGGATGCCGAGCAGCTCGCGACTGAGGTCGATAGCATATTTCAGGCGAGCCTTGCCAGTCGCGGAACGATGCGAACGGCCCATGGCGATGGTGTTGATCTTGTCGAGGGACCAGCCGGGGAATTTGGCTGTAGGACCCGAAGAAAAATTCGGGCAGTCAGGACGCAATTCTGGCGTCGGTATAGTCG
Organism: Sphingopyxis sp. BSNA05; assembly: GCF_013265645.1. Taxonomy (NCBI): domain Bacteria; kingdom Pseudomonadati; phylum Pseudomonadota; class Alphaproteobacteria; order Sphingomonadales; family Sphingopyxidaceae; genus Sphingopyxis; species Sphingopyxis sp. BSNA05. The sequence goes on from NZ_PYIA01000074.1 coordinate 34,667, forward strand.
TATCAGTCATTTAAACGCTTCTCCTTACAGAGAGCTCGCGCGGCGTTGGGACCGCGTGGCCCGGCGCCGCTTTGTATGGTGCGGCGCAGCATGTCAAGCGCGTTCTTGGTTGCGATTGATACCGGCTATTGCTTGCGGAAAAGAACTTTGCCGCGGCGTGAAACCAGCAGTTTTTCGAGCGATACAGGGTGAAAATAGGCCTCCACCGGTTCGCCTTCCGGAGTGGTGCCATAAACTTCATAACAGCCGCCATCGACCTTGGACTTTTTGACCGTCCAGCCCTGTTCTACCAGCGCCGCTTCGAGTTGGGCCTGCGTTTTCCAGCCGGATTGCGGTCCTGCGTCGCAGGTCATCTTGCCCGTCGCGAGGGCGGGTGCGGAAAATCCGGTGGTCGCCAATATGGTAGCGATCGCTACGGCAATTGTAGAATTTTTCATGATCATTTTCTCCAACTCTAATCGATTTGCCGCGATCTGGAATGCGCGGTCTTGTCCAGTTCCGTGAATCGAAAATGTCGACAGACACCGGAACAATGGCGAATACATTGTTCGAGATCGGGTGTTCCGGCGCTTTTTCAATGCTCAGAGATGGTTTTTTACGGTTTTTCCCCGCCAGACTTTCTGGTTATGGTGTCCGGCAGCTTTACCCCCGAGCACAAACCATATCTGGCAAGATTCTGTTAACCATGGATATCAGTCCGGATTTAACCATCTTCTGACATAGCGCCGGGCATGACAATGAAATCGTATAACGTTCGCCAGACGCGCGCTGTTGCGCTTCTGGGCCTAGTCTCCTTGATGCTCAGCGCATGTGGGGCAATACCGGCGGGCAGCAGCAGCGGTCAATCTCAGCGGCCACAAGCCTCCGCCGGTCTCGGCTCCTTCAATCCGACAGCGGCAGCGCGGCAATGTTACAGCGACCTTGGCAAGGCCAATGTCCGTTTCTCTCCCTTGCCCAATCGCCAGTTCAGCGGAGGGTGCAGCCAGATCGACAGTATCAAGCTGCTCGATGTCGGCGCGGACGTGACCAATCTCGGCCCGGTCAAATGCGAGCTGGCCGGCAAATTTGCCGCCTGGACCGAATATGCCGTCAAACGCGCGGCCCGCAAATATCTCGGTAGCGATCTCAAGCGGATCGAAACGATGGGCAGCTATAGTTGCCGCAATATCGCCGGGTCGGGTAAATTGTCGCAACATGCCCATGCCAATGCGATCGACGTATCCGCTTTCGTGCTCACCGACGGTCGGCGTATCACGGTCGAGAATAACTGGAAAAGCGGGCGCCAGGAAATGCAGTTTCTCGCCGCAATCCACGACAGTGCCTGCAAACGCTTCGGCACTGTTCTCAGTCCGAACTACAATGCCGCGCATCGCGATCATTTCCATCTCGATATGAGCGGAAACGGATATTGCCGCTAGCGGGACAAGGCCACTGGTCAGCCACAAATCTTTGCTCTAGGGCGAAGCCATGACCAATAAAGATCTCCACGACCGCCGCTTTTACCACGCCAAGGAAGAAGCCGAATTCGCCGAGAAGGCCCATTTGGAAACGGCGCAGACTCGCGATCCGGCCTATCGGCTGGCTTTTCAGGACACCGATTTCCTGCTCCGTGAGGAATTGCGGCCGGTCCGCTTCCAGCTCGAACTGCTCAAGCCGGAGATGCTGCTCGACGAAGCCGGTATCGGCTCCACTCTGGTAATGTACGGATCGGCGCGGATCCCCGAGCCGGACAAGGCCGACGCCTTGATCGAGGCGGCGCCTGACGAGGATTCCCGGAGAATCGCGGAACGGCTGAAAGAGAAAGCCAAATATTATGACGAAGCCCGCAATCTGGCGCGGCTGGCCAGCGCCTGCGGCATTTCGGACAATGGCAAGCGCGATTTCGTCGTCTGCTCCGGCGGCGGCCCGTCGATCATGGAGGCGGCCAATCGCGGCGCCGCCGATGTCGGCCAGGAGTCGATCGGACTGAATATCGTCCTGCCGCACGAGCAGGCGCCCAATGAATTTGTCACGCCGTCACTGAGTTTCCAGTTCCACTATTTCGCGCTGCGCAAGATGCACTTCCTGTTGCGTGCCCGTGCGGTAGCCGTGTTCCCGGGCGGTTTCGGGACGCTCGACGAGTTCCTCGAGCTGGTCACGCTGGTGCAGACCGGCAAGATGGAGAAGCTGCCGATATTGCTGTTCGGCAAGACCTTCTGGAATCGCGTGATCAACTTCGACGCGCTCGCCGACGAAGGCACGATCAGCCGCCGGGACCTCGAACTGTTCCAGTTTGTAGAAACCGCAGACGAGGCCTGGGATATTATCCAGCAATTTTACGAACTGGATTGCGACTAGGCAATCCGGGCTTCGGCTTATTCTTCAGCCGCAGCTGCGTCCGCTTCAACCGCTTCTTCAGCCTCGGCATCAGCGCCGGCTTCCGCTTCCGCTTCGTCCGCTGCCGGTTCTTCAACCGCCGGTGGAGGCGGCAGCGGGATGTTCGATCCCTGTGCGTTCAGATAGACCATCAGATTGGCGCGGTCTTCGGCCTTGCCGAGGCCGGCGAAGGTCATCTTCGTGCCATTGGCATATTTGCGCGGCGAGGTCAGCCAGGCGTCCATGGCGGCCCAGTCCCAGTTGCCCGGAACGCTTTTCAGCGCGTCGCTATAGGCAAAGCCGGCGACATGGCCATGCGGCTTGCCCATCGTGTCCCACAGGTTCGGTCCAATGCCATTGGCACCGCCCTGGTTGATCGTGTGGCAGGCTGCGCATTTGGCGAAGACCTTCTCACCGGCCGCGGCATCGGCCGTCTGCAGCAGGGTCTCGATAGCAGGACCCGTGTCACCACCACCGGCGGATTCAACGCCTTCGATCGCATAGCCCATGACTTCGGGGCGTTCGTGCTGGCCGGCGTGGAAATATTTGCTGCTGAGAATGGAAAAGCCGAGGGCCGCGATGCCGCCAGCCAGTACCCAACCTGCGATGGTGTTGTTGTTGCTCATATTGTCTCTCAAACCCCTGAGTGAGCGGCGGCCAAGGGCCTGCCAAATTTGTGCTGTCTGTAAAGAGAGCCACGGACCAACGCAAGGCCTCAATTGCCGTAAAATACGCGATAGGCCATGCGAATTGCACAGGGTCCCGACGGGCGGGCCACTTCCCTCTTGCCCCGCTGCATCCGGTTCGACTATCGCAGCAGCGTAAAAGAGGGACGAGATGGACAGCTTTCCGAAAAACGCACTGGGCATGGTCAGGAAAATGACCGAAAAAGGCGCTGATAAGCCTGAAAAGGCGATCGCCTTCCAGGGCGCGCCCGGTGCCAATTCCCATCTCGCCGCGCTCGACTATGCGCCGGACGGACTGCCGGTTCCCTGCTTCGCCTTCGAGGATGCGATCGATGCGGTGAAGCATGGCACGGCCGGCAGCGCGATCATCCCGATTGAAAATTCGCTCAACGGCCGGGTTGCCGATATCCATTTTCTGCTCCCCGAATCGGGCCTGCATATCGTCGACGAATATTTCATGCAGATCAGCCACTGCCTGATGGCGCGATCCGCCGATGCCGAAATCCGCACGGCGATGAGCCATCCGCAGGCACTCGGCCAGTGCCGCCACTATCTGCGCGCGCGCGGCATCATCCCCGTGGCCTATGCCGACACCGCCGCTGCCGCTGCCTTTGTCGCGCAGCAGGACGATCCCCATGCCGCCGCCATTGCACCCAAGCTTGCGGCGCAGATTTACGGCCTGCAGCCGATCGCCGACGCGATCGAGGATGCACCGGACAATATCACCCGTTTCGTCGTGCTCGCGCCGGAGGCGGCGAAACCCGAACCCAATGGTCCGGTGATGACGACCTTCATTTTCGAGGTCAAAAATATTCCCGCCGCGCTGTACAAGGCGCTCGGCAGCTTTGCGACCAATGGCGTCAACATGACCAAGCTGGAAAGCTACCAGCAGGGCAGCAGCTTTGCCGCCACCGAATTTTCGCCGATATCGAGGGCGCACCCGGCGATCCGGCGATCGACCGGGCGCTCGCCGAACTCGGCTTCCATTGCAACAGCGTGCGAATCCTCGGCACCTATCGGCAGGCACGGCCGCGGACGGTCATCGCCTAGCCGGCCGGCGGCCGGGGTCCCCGTTCCTCAGCCGTTCGATGATTCGACATCATTGCCGAACAGCACGATCAGCACGCCCAGCATCGCCAGCAGGACAAAGCCCACGCCCTTGAGCCGGTTGCCCCCGGTCAGGAAAGCGCGCCGCGCCGCGATCACCGATTGCAACGTATAATAAAGCGCGAAAGCGCGGCTGGCATAAGCGATGATCTGGAAAACATCGGCGCTCCAGGTCATCAGCAGCCCCATGCCGACCAGTATCGCATAGCCGGTGCGCGCCTTGACATGGCCCCTGGTCAGTTCCTCGACCAGCCCGCCCGAGCCGCTGGTGTCGGCGATTGCGGCGCTGAACTGCGCGGCCAGCGCAGCGGCAACCAGCAGCAGCGGCAGGACCGGGGTGATGATTCCCATCATGTCTATGATCGCTGTTTCTGTAAGCGCGAATTGCTCGCGCTCGAAACTATAGGCGAACAGTCCGATATAGATCATGTAGATCACGGTGCTGACAATCTGCGCCAGACGCATGGATTTGATCCGCGTGGCCGGATCATAGTCGCGGCCCAGATAGCGCGAGGTTTCAAAGCCCTGGACGGTGATGATCAGGCCGAATGCGAGCGTGAGCGCTGGCCAGCCGGAAAGCAGCGGCGGGTGGTCAAACAGCGTTTCCGCACTCGCTTTCTGGTAGAAATACCAGCTCAGGCCGACGAGCAGGCTGACGATGATCGCCAGTTTCAGCGTCACCGCGCTATATTCCATCTTTTCCAGCGCCTTGAACCCGCGTGTCCAGCCGACGATCAGGATCAATATATAGACCGCCGAGGTCAGCAGCTTGGCATTGGCGCTATTGTCAAATGGAGTCAGGCTGACACCGAAGGCGCCGAACAGGTTGAGATAATAGCCGACCGAGATAGTGAAGGCGAAGACCAGTGCCCATGAGGCGGCCAGTTCCAGCCGGTCGGTCCATGGGTCCGGCAGCGGATGGTCGACATTGCGCTGCAATATGTTGAACCGGATGGCAGCACCAAACAGGAAGGCCCCGAGGCACAGGCCAGCCATGACCAGTGGCGCGATATAGCCATAGTCGGACACCAATATTGGCGCGAGCACCAGAAATCCGCTGCCGATGATCGAAGCCAGCGGTGTCACCGTTGCGCGCCAGACGGTCGATTTCGAAAGGCGCGGGGAGAGCAGCAGCAGTCCGGTTGCGATGGCCGACAGGATGATGAAGATGTTCAGCAGCAAGATAATGTCCGAAGGTCCCGGAAGGTGACGCCCACAAATAGGCCTTCCACCGATATTTTGTCGACGGCTTTCTTGCCGATCCGCGCGAATCGGGATGCGGCCGGCTTGCAGGGTCACACGGGTCACACCCCCTTAGTGGAAAGACGGACCTTTCTTGTCCGGGCCACCCCAGTCATCAGAGCCATCAAAATGGTCATCATCATAGCCTTCGGGATTGGCTTTTTCCCAAAAGCCCGGCTGATCCATCATGCCACTGCGCTCCGCGCGCGCCCATTGCAGATCGTCCCAGTCGTCCGCCTCGTACGGATCAAGATCGGACGTATCGACATCTTCCGGTGCCATTGCGGCTATCAGTTCGCGTTCGTGAAACATTTCGAGCCGCTCGAGCAATTCTTCGTCGCTCGCTTCGGTCCTGTAGGGGTTCGGGGGCGGGGCCCGCCGGGCCTGTGCCGCGCGATCCTGCGCCTCGAGCATGGCTGCGCAATCATCGCCTTCGCCGATTGCTTCGACCATTGCGTCAAAATCCGCCGCCGCTTCGCGCACGGGCTCACCGGCCAGATCCAGCCCATCGGCCTTGGCATCGAGCCGGGCCAGCGCCGCGAGCAGCAGTCCGGGGGAAAAGCGCGTCCGCTCGCCGACTTCCTCGCCATGATACCAGACCGTCTCGGTCCAGCCGTTGAGCCCGGTTTCGAGCAGGGTTTCGGCATAAAGGTCGCGGGCATGGATCAGCGCCGCATCCCACGCCCGGTCAAAGGCGCGCCCTTCCTGTCGACGGCGCAAGCGATAAGCGCTTTCGCGACTCATTCCGACAAAGGCGGCTGACGACTTTACGGATCCGCAGCGTGCGAGCGCTTCCAGGAATTCGCGCTGTTTTTCCGGGGTCCAGCGTGGTGCGGGCTGGTGGGGAACATCGGTGGCATGCGGTTGGTCAATCATAGCATTCATCCTTTTCTGGTTGCAAGATGATCCTTATATAACCGATATGGTACATTGTAGGAAAGAGGGTGCGTGCCTGACAGAATATGCCGAAAAATATTTGCGAGATCATTGCCCTGTGCCACGAAAATTGTGCCATGAAAATTCCGTCTCTTCGCTTGTCATCACGGCTTGACCCTATAGCTACTAGAGGGTGCATAGGCCGCGGCGTTGCCATTATTCAAAAAGGACTTTTGTCGTGATTTCCAGCTACCGGCGTTTTCTGCTGCTTTGCTCCTTGCCTGTTTTCAGCCTCCCGATGCCTCTCGTTGCGCAGGAGGCCGGTCCGGTCGAGACAGGTCCGGACCACGAACATGCAGAAGAGGAAAATGACTATATCATTGTCCAGGGCACCAGGCTCAACCGCCGGGTCCAGGATGAACCGATTCGCGTCGAGGTCATTGCCGGCGAAGAGATCGAGGAAAAGGCGATCATGCGGCCCGGAAATATTGCCATGCTGGTCAACGAGACGGGCGGCGTGCGGGTGCAGGTCACATCCCCCGCGCTGGGCGCTTCCAATATCCGTATTCAGGGGCTGGAGGGACGCTATACACAATTGCTGGCCGACAATCTGCCGCTCTATGGCGGTCAGGCGGCTTCGCTGGGGCTGCTGCAGATTCCGCCGACCGATCTCGGGCAAGTGGAGGTGATCAAGGGCGCGGCATCGGCGCTCTATGGTGCGTCGGCGCTGGGCGGGGTTATCAATCTCGTCTCGAAGCGGCCGGGGGATGAATTCGAAGCCGACATTCTCGCCAATGCCACCACCCGCAACGGGCAGGACCTGACCGCTTATGTCGCCGGGCCGATCAGCGCCAGCGCCGGCCTTTCCCTGACCGCCGGGGCGCACCGGCAAAGCGGTCAGGATATTGATGGCGATGGCTGGTATGACATGGCCGGCTACGACCGTTTCACGGCCCGCCCGCGCTTCCAGTGGGATGGTGACGACGGCTCGTCCCTCTATGTCACGCTCGGCGCGATGACCGAGGACCGGGTGGGCGGCACTCTGCCCGGAAGCACGGTTCCCGACGGCACGGCCTTCGTGCAGGCGCAGGACACAGAACGCTATGATGCCGGGCTGGTGGCGGAAAAGCCGATTGGTGATCGGGTCAGCCTGCATCTGCGCGCTTCGGCCATGCGGCAGGATCATCTGCATCGCTTCGGCGCGGTTGTCGAAGACGACCGGCACAGCAACGCCTTTGTCGAGGCTTCTGTTGCGGGAACCAGCGGCAGCACGTCCTGGGTCGGCGGTCTCGTCTATCAGGCAGACAGTTTTCGCTCGGACAGCTTTCCGGCCTTTGACTATAGCTACAAGGTTCCGGCGATCTTCGCCCAGCTCGAGCAGGAGGCGACCCATGACCTGACGCTTGCTGCGAGCGCCCGGGTCGACTTTCATGACGAATTTGGCACGCGGTTCAGCCCGCGCCTGTCGGCGCTCTACCGGCCCGGCAACTGGACCGTCCGGGGATCGGTGGGCGGCGGTTTCTTTGCACCGACACCCTTTGTCGACGCGATCGAGGCCGCCGGCCTGTCGCGGCTGGAGCCGCTCGGCGATCTGGAAGCGGAAAGCGCGCGAACCGCTTCGCTCGACATGGGCTATGCCGACGGGCCGTGGGAAGCCAATCTGACCCTGTTCGGCGCGAATATCAAAAATTCGACCAGGCTCGAAGATATTGCAGCGACCGGGTGCGCCTGGTCAACGCCAGCGGCACGACCCGGATTCGCGGCTCCGAATTGCTGCTGCGGTACAAGCAGAACGGCTTCACGGTCACCGGAAGCTATGTCTTCGTCGATGCCACCGAACCCGACCCGGCCGGAACAGGCCGCCAGCGGGTGCCGCTGACACCGCGCCACACCGGTGGTCTGGTCGGCATGTGGGAGGAACATGGCAAGGGCCGGATCGGCGTGGAGCTTTACTATACCGGACGGCAGGAGCTGGAGGACAATCCGTTCCGGACCCGTTCGCGACCCTATGTCCATCTCGGACTGCTCGGCGAGATCGTGCTCGGCAAGATCAGCCTGTTTGCCAATGCCGAAAATCTGCTCGATGTGCGGCAGTCGCGTTACGATCCGCTGGTCCTTCCGCAGCGCGCCGCGAGCGGTCAGTGGACGGTGGATGCCTGGGCGCCGCTCGAAGGGTTCATCTTCAATGGTGGTATCCGCCTGCGCTTTGGCGGGCACTGATATCGCGGCACGCCGTTCCACCCGCATGCGGCGGTGATATCCGGTCCGGGCGGCGGCCTGTCTTCGGCTTTTTCATGGCAGCCGGGGGCATAACAGGGCCTGTAGCGCCGGTTTTAACGATTTATTTGTGGTTCACCATTAGGGCGATGTGCAAATTTGTCGTTCTGTCGGGCCAGGGCAACGACGTGGTTGTTCAGGGGGGACAATGACATTTTCCAGACGCCAGTTCATGGCGAGTGCTGCCATCGCCGGTGCCGCCGGTCTGACAGGATGCACTGGCCGCTTCGGTTCGGCGACGTCCTATCTCACGCCGGTGCTGCGACCGCAAAACCATAATATCGTTACGCACTGGTGCGACATCATGCTGCAGCAGATCCGCGACCAGCGGGTGCCGCCGCCGCGCGCGGCCTATAATATGGCGATGCCGACAGTGGCCGGCTTTCTGGCCGCGAACAGCATATTGCAGGCTTATGAGGATCCGTTCGGAACGGGCGCCGGGCCGCGCGGGGCCGATCCGGCCATGGCTTATGGCGTGGCTTTTGCCACCGCCGCCTCGGAAGTGTTCCAGCAACCTTTTGTCGGCGAACGCATGGCTTTTGCCCGGTCGATTCCCGACGGCGAGGCCAAGTCGCTGGGCGCCGCATGGGGCCGGCAGGTCGGACTGGACATCGTCAAGATGCGCACCCGCGACGGATCGCAGCCGAGCAAGGTCAATTATTATCTGGGCCGCTACAAGCGACGTCATGACGCGCTGCAATGGACGCCGACGGGCCCGCTGTACAGCGCCAAGCCCGGCCCCGCCTTCGACAGTTTCTCGCGACCGCTCTATCCCGGTCACGGGCAGATCAGGCCCTGGACGATGGGTCGGGTCGAGAATTTCCGCACCATCGGCTTTCACGATCCGGCCAGCCCGGAATTTGCCGACGAATATGCCCAGGTCCGGTCGCTGGGCCGCGCCGACAGCCGCGAGCGGACCGCCGACCAGACCGAGATCGCGATGTTCTGGGAAGACGGGCCCTGGGGGATTACCCCGCCGGGCCATTATATGCTGATCGGGATCCAGGTGCTGCAGGATCGCAATCTGTCCTTCATCGAATGGGCGCGGGCGATGGCGCTGATCGGCATGACCCAGTGCGACGCCTCGATCCAGGCCTGGGATACCAAATATCGTCATGACGTCATCCGGCCGGAAACCGCGATCCGGCACCGCGCGCCGCGATTCGGCAATCACGATCCGCGGGTCGAGCGGGAGCAACAGTGGCGCAGCTACATTCCGACGCCGGAATTCCCGTCCTATACGTCCGGCCACTCAACCTTCGGCGCGGCGGGCGCGACGATGATCGGCCATATATTGGGCACCGACCGGGTGCGTTTCTCGCACCAGTCGCCCGACCAGGTGCTGTGGCCGCAATTGCGCGATATCACCCGGCACTGGACCAGCCTGAGCCAGGCGGCGGACGAAATGGTCTGAGCCGTATCTATGGCGGGGTCCACTGGATGAGTGACCATATGGTCGGGATGGATGCCGGCAAGGCGATCGCCAACCATGCCCATGCCCATTATTTCCGGCGGAGGGTCTGAATGATGACATCCGGACCTTCCCGCTTTCCCTGGCATCCGCTAGCCGTCGGAGTGATCGCCCTGTCCGCCGGTTCGGCCCAGGCGCAGGTCAGCCTCAACTATGACAGTCTCTCCTCGTTCGAGGAGCCGCTGGCGTTTGAAATCGGCGAAGCGACCGTGCTGGTCGGCGGTGTCGTCGATGTGCCGGTCAAGCTGACGGTCGATGACAGCGTCTTCGACGGTGATGTCGATGTCAGCCTGGTCACCAATCTCGATTTCAGCGTGGAGATGCAGCTCGCCAACCGATGGAATGTCGGGCTGGCCTATTTCGGGCAATATGATGAAAATACCCGCGACTATGACGATAATGTCGCCGGCTTTGTCCGCACCAGCTGGGGCAGTTTGATCGGCGGCAATGTCGATGGTCTGGTGCGCGAGGCGACGCGGCGGCGGCGGGGTGTCGGCAATGCCGATCTCGCTTTCGACGATTTCTACGGCCGGATCAACCGCTGGGGCGGCGGCTATAGCGGCCGCTTCGGTCCGACCACGCTGACCGGGATAGTCGACGGCGACGGCCGTTTCGAACTGGGCGCCCAATTCCAGCGGCCGGTGGGCCACAAGGATTATCGCGTCGCCACGCGCGTGGCCCGCGCCCGTTATCTCGCCGCCGACGGGGTGACGGATTTCGATACGATCGGTGTCGGTGCGGTCGGCGAATTTGTCTATGGCAGCAGCCTGTTCGATCTCGGACTGGGCTATGAGAATCTGCAGGCCGGTGCGATCGATCTCGATCGCTGGTATGTCTCGGGCGGCGCGCAGACCAAGATCGGCGTGCTCAGCCTGTCCGCCGCCGGCCATTATGGCGAACTGGACGGCACATCGGAAAGCTCCGCTTCGCTGGGCGTTCGCTATGATATTGCCCGCGGCCTGTCGACCAATGTCGGCGTCAACGCCCGCAAGGCACAGGTTGCGCGCGACGGCATCTCGGTGGTCGACGAGGACGAAACCAGCGCGACCGCGTCGGTGCGCTACAGCTTCTAGGGGGTCTGCTCTATTCCGGGCCGGCTATTTGCCGGCCAGTTTTTTCGCTTCCGCCAGATGGGTCCGGCCGATGCGGATTTCGGTGCCGCATTTGAGGCAGGCCATCCACACGCCACCGCCGTCATGGCGCAGGCCGGCAATCCAGTCGCGCCGGACCAGATGCGAACGGTGCAGACGGATGAATTCCTCGGGGTTGAGCCGCTCTTCCAGGCCGGTGATGGTCTGGTGCAGCAGATAGCTCACGCTACCGACATGCAGGCGCATATAGTCGCGTTCGGCCTCGACCCGGTCGATTTCGGAAGCGACAATGCGGCGCAATTCCGATTTATAGGGGACCCAGAATTCCTCCGCCCAGGGCGAATCGTCCGCTCCGTCGCTGCGCGGTTCCGCCGTGCGTTCGCGAACCCGGGAAATCGCCAGCGTCAGCCGCGCATTCTCGACCGGTTTCAGCACATAATCGATCGCCGCCACGTCAAAGGCCTCGACCGCAAAACGGTCAAAGGCGGTGACAAAGATGATCGCCGGCGCATCGGGTTTGCCGGAGAGGGCCCGCGCCACGTCGAGCCCGTCCTTGCCCGGCATCGCGATATCAAGCAGCAGCAAATCGGGCTTCAGCTGTTCGGTGAGGCGCAGCGCCGCTTCGCCATCGCTAGCCGTGCCGACCAGGTTGATATGCGGCTGCCGCGCACAGAGCAGTTGCAGCCGTTCGATCGCCAGCGGTTCATCGTCGACGATCAGCGTGGATAGCGGTCTGGTTTCGGTTTCTTCGGTCATGGGTTGTCCAGCATCAACGGGAGGGTCAGCTGCGCAATATAGCCGCCTTCTGCCGGACGTACAGTCTGCAGGCCGGCCTGCCGGCCAAAGCGCGTTTCCAGCCGGTCGCGGACATTGGCCAGACCGATGCCGCTGCTTGCGTCGCTATCCTGCAGATCGACCGGTCGCGGATCGCCGTCATCGGCCACCGTGAGGATCAGATTGTCGCCATCGGACCGCGCGCTGATCGAAATGGTCACCGGACGCTTGCTGTGGGCAACACTATGCTTGATCGCATTCTCGACCAGCGGCTGCAGGATCAGGCCCGGAACCAGAACGCCCAGCAGGTCGTCGGGAATATTCACCTTGGTCCGCAGCCGTTCGGGGAAGCGCACCGCCTCGATATCGAGATAGAGATTTTGCAGGTGCACCTCTTCCGACAGCGGCACGTCTTCCAGCGGATCGCCCGACAGGCTGGTGCGATAGAATTTCGACAGGTTGAGGATCATCTCCTCGGCTTCTTCCGGCTGGCTGCGCATCACCAGGGTGCTCAGGCTGTTGAGCGTGTTGAACAGGAAATGCGGGTTGACCTGATAGCGCAGCGACCGCAATTCGGCATCCTGCGCCGCCTGGGCGAAGCGGGCGGCCTTGCGCTCGACCTGCCGGACCCTGCCGGCATAGCTCAGGGTCAGATAGAGGGAGGTCCAGCTGACGATGAAGAAAAAGCGCGACGTGGCGTCTTCGAAGATCGCCTTGAACGCCAGATTCTCCTGCGACATATATTTGCGCATTTCCTCGACATGCGCTTCGTCCCACAGATTTTCGGGATAATAGACGTTGAAGACATAATGGTTGAACGAGGCGATGATGATGGCGCAGGGGATCGCGGCGGCAAAGGCGGTGATGATCCGCGTCGAGAGCGCCCGGTCCTCGAACTGCCGGAGAAACAGATAGAGCAGATAGGTGGTGCCGATACCGAAAATCGTCACCACGGTCCGGCGCATGACCATTTCACCCTGCGCCGGCCAGTCGCCGATCGATGCCCGCAATGTCAGGACGATCATGTAGAAAAACCAGAATCCGAGGATCGACAGGATGGCGACCTGATGTCCGACCGACGGCTTGTGGTTTCCCAGTTCAAATTTTCTCATATGCGTTCAATTCTCGGTTTCGAGTCAGCTTAGGCCAATATGGTATCAATTGTCTCTAGGGGAATCGTGACCGGTCGAACCATGGTTGCGGTTGGTCGAAACTTTATAAGTCTGGCGCGCAATTTTCCCACTCTGCTCGGCCGAGGCGCAATAATCGGCCCATGCTTAACCAATTGCTAACCATGTTTTGGTCAAATGTCTTCGTGGGATGAGTCCACGAGGAGTTGCGAAGAGATGACCAAGGAAACACGATCCGTCCCCGGCGCGATGACGCTGGCCGAGATGAAAGAATTTGCGAGCTTCAGCTCGGCGACCCAGCGCTATATCCGCCGGTCGCTGGATGTCGGTCTCGAACGTTCCGACGCCGTGGAAACCTGGTCGCGCGACAAGGTCGAGGAAGCGGGCATCCAGGTCCAGATTTCCCTGTACCGGCGGATCCGTGACATTCGCAAAGCCATTCCCGAAGATTGTGCGATCGACAGTATCGAGGCGTTCATGCCATCGCTGATTTCGCTTGCGGCTTATGATCTGGGGCAGGGCCGTATTCACAGCTTTCCCGCCTTCCGTTTTCTTTACGAGCGCCTGCTCGGTCCGGATTCGCGTCCGTGGCTGCCCGGTGCCTTTTGCGCGGCTGCGGCGCTACCCCATCTGCACCCGAAAACCCGCAAGGGCCTGTTGCAGTCGATCAGCGAAGCCGCTGCGACGCGCCCGGCTGGTCCAACCGCGAACCCAGCTTCTTCCCCGAGTGGGTCGAAAAAGTGGACATGAACAGAGCGGCGCATTGAGCGTGCCCGCTTAGACCCCGGACTTTATGCGGCAGCCGGCCGCCCGTTTATCGCCGCGTCATAGTCGCTTTCCGCGCGCTGTATCAGGTGTCGGTCATCCTCGTTCCACGGATGGAATCCGGGCAGGAAAATTTGATCCACGGAATGATGATCGCCCGCGCAATGCCCGGCTCGACCAGCAGGAATTTTAGCAGTCTGAGTTTTACCCGCCATCCGGTAATGCCATCCTGCGCCAGCAGATCGAGCGTATCGTTCCAGCGGTTGCCCCAGAAATTTCGGGTGATCACCAGCATCATCAGTGCCTTCACCTTCCAGCGTTGCCAGCGGCTCCAGTTCCGGGTCGCGTAGAGCCAGGTGTCATAGGCAACGCCCTTATGCTCTATCTCTTCGAGCGCGTGCCAGCGCCACAGGTCGGCAGTTTCCTCGTCCGAATCCTTCCAGTGGCGGGGATTGGCAAGAAATTGCTGGGCCATGATCGCGGTAAAATGTTCGAGGATCATCGTTGCCGCGAGATTGGTGATTTTCGGGCGGCCCTTGGTCATGGCCAGCGATTCGGTGATACGCTGTTCGATCCGGCTGGTGTCATAGCCATTTTCCTCGACCCGCCGGTTGAGCGCCAGATGTTCGCGGCTGTGGATCACTTCCTGCTGGACGAAGGCGCGGATTTCCTTCTGCAGTTGCGGCGGCGTATGATCGCGGAATTCCTTCACGCTTTCGATGAAAAAGGCCTCGCCGCGGGGAAAGGTCAGCGACAGACAATTGTAGAAGGCCGTCGCCACCGGATCGCCATTTTGCCAGTATTTTGCAGGATCATAGCCCTCCTCCCGACCGAACCTGCGGTCGCGGGGCGTGATTTCATGACCCGCCGGCGTCGGCGTGTCGATCGGTTCCGGTTCGATATGGTCAATGCCAGGCATATTCATCAGATGTTTCCATTATGCGAAATGCAGCCTATGGCTAACATCAATGACAATAAGGCTACTTACATAAATGTCAATAGCAAAGAGACGTCTCTCTCCGGAAGAAAGCCGCAGCATGGCGCTTGGTGCTGCCCGCGACCTGCTGATCGAAACGGGACCGCAATCGGTGACGCTGAAGGCTGTCGCCAGCCGAATCGGACGCACCCACGCCAATCTGTTGCACCATTTCGGTTCTGCCTCCGGTCTGCAAAAGGCACTGGCGGTTTATTTGTCCGACGAAGTGTGCGGCATGATTGCGCAGGCGATTCTCAAATCCCGCTCGGGCGAAGGCTGCGCGCGCGATATTGTCGATTTGACCTTCGATGCCTTTGACAAGCAGGGCGCTGCGGCGCTTTGGTCATGGATGATGCTGACCGGCAACGAAGATGCGCTGGATCCGATTATCGAGGCCATTCACCAGTTGGTCGATGATGTTGGCGACGGCGGCCACCAAGATCGCGAAATGCACGAAGATACGCTTACGCTGGTGCTGATGGCTCTGGGTGACGCCCTGATTGGCGAACGTTTGTCGGGATCGCTGGGCCTGGCGCGCAGCAGCGCCCGCGATTTGGCCGAACGGCAACTGGAAGACGGGCTGGACCAGACCGAGAGCGGACAGGACGTCTAGGCTTCCGCGGGCCGGTCAGTCTGTGGCGAACAATTGGTCGTCGCTGGCAAAGGCCTTGAACTCGAGCGCATTGCCGCTCGGATCCTGAAAAACATCGTCGCCTGCTCGCCGACCTGTCCTTCGAAGCGGATCGTCGGCGGGATGACAAAGTCGACAGCGGCAGCGGTCAGGCGATCGGCGAGCGCCTGCCAGGCGGCCATGGTCAGCACGACACCGAAATGCGGCACCGGAACCTGTTCCCCATCGACCGGGTTGACCATCGGGCGGGGCGTGAAATTTTCGTCGAGATGAGTGACAATCTGGTGCCCGAACAGGTTGAAGTCGATCCAGTGCGTGTCGCTGCGACCCTCTTCGCAACCCATCAGCTCGCCATAGAAGGTGCGGGCGGCCTCAAGATCATGGACCGGAAAGGCGAGATGGAAGGGGCGTAAAGGCGGGCGGGCTTCAATGTTCATATTTTCTCTGCTTGTCTTCGGGAGCGGCAAGGGTGAAACAATGTTCGAAATCGAGATTGGAACCCTGACCCGCCGATTCCCGCTCTCTGGCCTCGGCAAGCATCGCTTCGCGGATCCGGGTCAATAATATGTCGCTCTCCTGACCGCTCAGTCCCTCGGCGCGCATTTGATCGCGCGCGCGGCTGTCGAGCACGGATGCCAGGGTTTTGAGATCCTGCGCGGTCTTGGACAGGCCTTCGCGGTCGTGGACTTCCTCATAGGCCAGTTGCAGCATGCCGGCGCACTGGATCAGGTCCGGTTTCGGCCTGGGTGGTACCGCGGCATCGAGCAGGGGCAGGCAGGTCGCCATCTCGCTGCCGAGCGCCTCGTCCGGATCGGCGGCTGCCTGCGCGGTGGTCTGGCGTTCGGCCACTGCCGCTATCATCGCGTCGCGGACCTGTTCCCTGCTTCTGCCGCTATCCTCCATGATCTGCTGGCCGACCAGCCCGGCATAGGTCGCGCCGCGTTCGGCGAGGAAGGGATAGTCGAGCGCAGCGGGCACGCCGCGTTCCTGCTCCGAGGCGACGATCGCAAGAACCGCGACGCAGGCAAGCGCCTGCTGCTGCTTTTGCTCCAGTGGTTCCGGCGGGCTGGCCGCCGGTTGCGCCAGCGCGAGCGTCAGAAGGGTCATCATCTTCATGGCCGGACGATAGCAAGCAAATGGTGGTTGCGGCAATTAGCAATTGAATGGTGATCGCGAACACGGCAAAAGCCGCTGGTGTCAAAACTCCGTGAAATGATCGCCCGCCATCCCTACGCAATCTCGCTGTTTGCGGGCGGGCTGAGCGCAACCGGCTTCGCGCCGCTGAACCTCTGGCCGCTGACCATATTGATGCTGGCCCTGTGGATGGCATTGGTGATGCAGGCGAAGAGCCGAAAGGCCGCTTTTTTCACCGGGTGGCTGTTCGGTGTGGGCCATTTCATCATCGGCCTGAACTGGATCGCCAAGGCTTTCACCTTCCAGGCGGCGATGCCCGAGTGGCTCGGCTATATCGCAGTGGTCCTGCTTTCGCTCTATCTGGCGGTCTATCCTGCGCTGGCGGCGCTGGCCGCCTATTGGCTGGGCAGGAACAGACCGGCGGTGTTCATCCTGGCGATGGCAGGCCTCTGGATCATCACCGAATGGCTCAGAAGCTGGGTGTTCAGCGGGTTCATCTGGAATCCGCTCGGGTCGGTCGCGCTGCCGCTTGGCCAGATGGCCGGTGCCAGCATCTTTGTCGGTTCCTATGGCCTGTCCGCGATCCTGATCGCCGCGCCGGCGGCCTGTGGCTGCTCTGCCTGAAAAATGGCGGGCCGCGCTGCCGCTGCTGCTGATTTTCGCCGGACTTTCGTTGCTGCCGCAACCCCGGCCCGGCGAGATATCTGCGGACCAGCCGCAAATCACCGTGGTCCAGCCCAATATCGGCCAGCAGGACAAATGGAAGGCTGGCTATGAAGAGCAGAATCTGGCCAAGCTGGCGGAACTGACGCTGCGCGAAGACGACAGTCCGCGGATCATTTTCTGGCCGGAAGCGGCGATTCCCGACTATCTCGAGACCGGCTATCCGGCCCGCTATTATTATGGCCGCCCGCCGGAATTTGTCCGGCAGCAGCTCGGTATGCTGATGAAGCCCGGCGACGTGCTGGTGCTCGGCGCGCTCAAGCTGGAATTTGACGCAGCGGAAGGACGCGCGGTCGGTGCCCGGAACAGTGTCTTTGCGATGGATTCCGAACATGAACTGATCGGGCGATACGACAAGTCCCATCTCGTGCCTTATGGCGAATATCTACCGATGCGGCCGCTTTTGTCCGCCATTGGCCTGTCCCGCCTGGCACCGGGGGATTTCGATTTCTGGCCGGGGCCCGGCGCCGGTCGCTCGATCTGGGCGCGCTTGGCAAGGCCGGGCTGCAGGTCTGCTACGAAATCATCTTCTCCGGACAGGTCGTCGATCGCGACAATCGCCCGGACTTCATCTTCAACCCGTCCAACGATGCCTGGTTCGGCAGCTGGGGGCCGCCGCAGCATCTGGCGCAGGCGCGCTTGCGGGCCATTGAAGAGGGGCTGCCGGTGATCCGTTCGACGCCGACCGGCATTTCGGCCGTCATTGATGCCGATGGTGCGATCCGGGCCAGCGTACCGATGGGGCAGGCGGGCCGGATCGACAGCCGTCTGCCGCAGGCCAAGGCACCTACCCTGTTCGCGCGCCACGGCAATCTGCTGCCGCTGGGTCTGGCGCTGATTTTGCTTCTATCTTCCATTGCCATCCGCGTGCGCGCCCGTTAAAGTAGATATAAACTTTTCCTTATGTCTCTGTGGCCGACGTCATTTCGGCTCAAAATCAGGATTTTTGCCATGCGTTCAGAATTTATATTCACCTCCGAATCGGTCTCTGAAGGTCATCCCGACAAGGTTTCGGACCAGATTTCCGATGCCATCGTCGACCTGTTCCTCGCCAAGGATCCGGAAGCGCGCGTGGCCTGCGAAACCATGACCACGACCGACCGGGTGATTCTGGCCGGCGAAGTGCGCGGCAAGGGCATGATCGATACCGACGGCAACTGGGCACCGGGCGCGCAGGAAGAGATCCAGACCGCGGTCCGCGAGACGGTGAAGAAAATCGGTTACGAGCAGGATGGTTTCCACTGGCAGAATCTGACCTTCGAAAATTATCTCCATCCGCAATCGGCGCATATCGCGCAGGGCGTGGATGAAAGCGGCAACAAGGACGAGGGTGCCGGTGACCAGGGTATCATGTTCGGCTATGCCAGCGACGAAACGCCCGACCTGATGCCGGCGACGCTGCAATATTCGCACGAGATACTGAAACAGATGGCCGCTGACCGTCACAGCGGCAAAGCGCCGTTTCTGGAGCCCGACAGCAAGAGCCAGGTGACCCTGCGCTACGTCAATGAAGTGCCGGTCGAGGCAGTTGCCCTGGTGGTCTCGACGCAGCACGCGCCGGGCTATTTCAAGGGCAGCGACAATCCGGCACTTTACGAAGAATTATATGATTATGTGATGGGTGTGTTTCGCAAGATATTGCCCGACGGTTTCATTACCGACAATACGGTGATCCACGTCAACCCGACCGGTCGCTTTGAAATCGGCGGTCCTGACGGTGACGCCGGCCTCACCGGTCGCAAGATCATCGTCGACACCTATGGCGGCGCTAGCCCCCACGGCGGCGGCGCTTTTTCCGGCAAGGACCCGACCAAGGTCGACCGGTCTGCCGCCTATATCACCCGCTATCTGGCGAAGAATATCGTCGCGGCCGGCCTCGCCAAACGCTGCGCGATCCAGCTGTCCTACGCAATTGGTGTGGCCGAGCCGCTGTCGATCAATGTCGACCTGCACGGCACCGGCAAGGTGAGCGAGGAGAAGCTGGAGGAAATATTGCCGCAGCTGGTCCGCCTGACGCCGAAAGGCATCCGCACCCATCTCGGTCTGAACAAGCCGATCTATTCGCCGACCGCGGCTTATGGCCATTT
The DNA here is from genome assembly GCF_013265645.1 of Sphingopyxis sp. BSNA05. Lineage (NCBI taxonomy): Bacteria > Pseudomonadati > Pseudomonadota > Alphaproteobacteria > Sphingomonadales > Sphingopyxidaceae > Sphingopyxis > Sphingopyxis sp. BSNA05. The sequence goes on from NZ_PYIA01000074.1 coordinate 53,992, forward strand.
CGGCCGCAAGGCGACCGGCGATTTCTTCACCTGGGAGAAGACCGATCTGGTGGACGCGCTGACAGCGGCGATCTAGGTCCACAACCCGGCTATTCGCGCGCCCGATTATCGTCTATTCTCTATCGATAACCGGAGGGAGAGAAATCATCATGCGCGGACCGCTAAAATCATATGGCAGGACCCTATGGGGCGTTATCTGCATGTCGATCCTATTCTTGGCGGCTCCCGCACAAGCGCAGCCCGAACAGAGAACAATCGAGGCGACCGCAGGCGAAGACTGGGATCACCAGAATAGCGGCATGACGATGCCGGCGCGGCTTGGCGGTTTTGACAGGCAATATATCCGCGACCTGACCGACGATGAGCTGGATGTTTACGGGCAATATTACGGGGATGACGGGCAGACCCGGCTGACGCTGTTCTTCTATCGCGCCGCGGTTAACAGTGTGCCCCTGTGGTTCGACGCAGCGAATCAGGCCTTGCGCGGCAATGTCGAATTGCTGCCGGGTACCAGCCAATATCTCTCGTCGGCGTTCACCCCGCCGGGCCAGTCCGAAGCGAGCGGATTGATGGCGGTGTACAGCACGTCCGGAAACGAATTCAAAAGCACCGGGGTTGCCATGTTGCCGCTCAATGGCTGGCTGGTGAAAATCCGCTTCACCTCTGCCGAACTATCGGCGGAGCAACTGGCGGCCTCGCTGATGCCGATATTGAATGATATAAGCTGGCCGGAAGAGATTGTTTCCGGGCCCGCCGCTGCCGTAATTCTGCCATGCGAAAATGCATTGAAGCTGAGTGACAGGGTCAAGCGGATCAAGCCGACAATGACCGATGCCCTGTCGGCTGGTTTCCTGAACATCCCGGTCAATGATACAGCCGATGGCGAGGAACCCGGTATCTATTGCCGGGATCCGCAGGATTTCGGTCCGTTTTCCATCTATCGTGCCGGTGGATCGGAAAACGGATATCTGATGCCTCTGGGGGACGCCGGACGCGCCGCTTCGGTTTACGCAAACCGGCTTGGCGGTCTGACTGGCGGTAGCGGGAAGCAAGATTTACCCCGGTCATGATGCGGCTGGACCAGAATATCATATTCCCCGATCTGGACAAATTGCCGACGCCGGGCGTTCTTCTGTCGGCGACCGGTGACGGCGCCGCGATTTCGGCTGTCACGACATGGCCGCCATCGTCCGGACCGACGATAACCATCAACGTACCAGCCGATGAGGATCAATGACAAAATCTAAAGATGGCGACCCCACAACCATCCGCCAGCTCTACGGCCGTCGGCAAGGCCATGCCCTGCGCGACCAGCAGGTAGAGCTGGTCGAGAAGCTGCTGCCGCAAATTGCTGTGCCCACCGAGGGACCGGTCAGCTCGGCGTCGCTGTTCGGCACCGACCGGCCGCTGCATTTCGAAATCGGCTTCGGAGCGGGCGAGCATCTCGCGGCGCGCGCCGACATGCTGCCGGATCATGGTTTCATCGGTTGCGAACCCTATCTCAACGGCGTGGTCGGCGCGCTGCAGCATGTCCGCGACGGCCATCTGGCCAATGTCCGGCTGCATATGGGCAATGCGCTGGATGTGCTCGAACGGATTCCCGACGGCGCGCTGAGCTTTGTCTATCTGCTGCACCCCGATCCCTGGCCAAAGGCGCGCCATGCCAAGCGCCGCTTCATGAACCACGGTCCGGTCGACCTGATCGCGGCAAAGCTGAAACCCGGCGGCGAATTCCGGTTCGGCACCGACCATCCGGTCTATCTGGAATGGGCCTGCATGATCATGAACCAGCGCGATGAATTTGACTGGCTGTGCGAAAGCCCGAAAGACTGGATGATCCGTCCCGGTGGCTGGCCGGAGACGCGCTATGAAGCCAAGGCGCGCCGTCAGGGTCACGACGTCTGGTATTTCCGCTACCGGCGCAAATAAACCAAATAAGCGCAAAGCTGTTCATGATGCGACTTGCCCGGCTTCCGCCGGTCCGGGGCGCGATAACGGATATTTAACTATGGCTGTTAGGCATCTTGCGATGCCGAACCTTAACCTTCCTTGTCTAATTGACGCTTAACCAAAAATCGGGTGGCGCCGAAAAGAATCGAACTGGGAGGTTCAAAGATAATATGGACATTGCTCCGACTATTGCTGATTCAGCGACCAACTTCACCGCGCGAAACAAAAGCGCGACACCCGCAGACCTTCATATTCAACCCCGCAATCTCAACCTCGCCAGCGCCGAGATCAACCGGCGTCGCTGGGTCGGCGGTGACCCCTTTGCCTCCGCCTTTTTCAACGCGCTTTCCGTGACCTTTCCCGAAGGAGAGCTGTTTTTCATCGATTCGCTCAAGAAATTCATCAAGCACGTGCCGCCCAAGCTGCGCGGTGAAATCCGCGCCTTCATCCAGCAGGAGGCGATTCACAGCCGGGAGCATCACAGTTTCAACGAGCATCTGAAAGACTGTGATTTCGATATCACGCTGCTCGAGGAAGCGATTTCCCGCGTGGTGACAACGATACGGGCCAAGCCGGACCATGACCAGCTCGTGGCGACCATGTGTATTGAACATATCACCGCAATCCTCGCGGCCGAGGTGATCGGCAATCCTGCACATCTGAAAGATGCCGACGAGGATCAACGCAATCTCTGGCTATGGCATGCTTCGGAAGAAATCGAGCATAAGGGCGTGGCCTATGACACCTGGTTGCATATGACCAGGGACTGGAACCCGCTGAAATGCTGGCTTGGCCGCTGCAGCTTCATGGCCCGAATTTCCTTCGGCTTTGCCAAGAACCGCACCAGGGCATTCTGGAACTGCTTCGCCAGGACGGCATTACCGGGCTGCGCGCCTACTATGGTCTCGCCCATTATGCGCTGGTCGGCAAGGCGCCTTTCCGCCGGACCCTGCGACCGCTTCTCGCTTTTTTCAAGCCGGGTTTTCACCCCTGGGACATTGATGATCGTCCGCTTATCAAGCTTGCCGAGAGCGAATATGAAGCCGCTGTCATGGATGAAGCGGCAGACAGCGCGAAGGTTACACCGATCGCTGGCCGTCGCAGCGCAGGTCCGTTCAAGAAAGTCGCCTGACGTTTCTTCAGGCGGCGATATTTCGCATCGCATCCACCGCCGAATCATCGTCCGAAAGCGACAGGGTGAACTGGATTGCATCTGCTTTTCGTGCCCTGCCTTTTGAATAGCGCGGAACCGAGTGGCCGGTCGGCCTGAAGCCCAGTTTCCTGAGCACCTTTCCCGAAGCCGGATTGTCGGCGAAATGCTCGGCCCGGATTTCCGGATGGCCAAGCGCTCTGGCGATATCGAGGACCGCGCGGCCGGCCTCGGTTGCGTACCCGTGGCCCCAGTGGTCACGGGCAATCCAGTAGCCCAGCTCGAGTTGTCCTTCTTCCTTGTCGCCAAACCCGATGCTGCCCAGCAGGACCGGTGGCTGGCCGTTGCGGCTGAAGATCAGGAAATTGGGATGGGTCGCGGGGCGGGGCGTCGCCAGAAAATGCTCGGCATCGTCAGGCCGGTAAGGCCAGGGGGCGCTGGCCAGATTGCGGACCACCGTTTCATCGTTGATCGCGGCAAACAGGCTGCCCCGGTCCTCGGGCCAGCCGGGCCTAAAAGCAATCTTGGTGTTATGGCAAACATCGGGACTCTCCATCATCATATTCGCGGCGCCCCCGACCTGAATGATGTTTCCGCTAGAGCGGACCCGTTACAAGATCGTGACGCTATGACAGGGAGACATAAAAAGGGAGAGGATGACCCTCTCCCTGAAATTGCCGGTTCCGTAGAACCTGCCGGGTCATCCCTCTGGTGGATAACCCTTTATTGATTATCCGGTTATTCTGCGGCTTCAGCCATGGCATCGACGGACACATATTTGCGACCGAGCTTGCCTTTGTGGAATTCCACCTTGCCATCAATGAGCGCGAACAATGTGTGGTCCTTGCCCATGCCGACATTGCGACCCGCATGGGTCTTCGTGCCGCGCTGGCGGATGATGATATTACCGGCGACAACGGCTTCGCTGCCAAATTTCTTGACGCCCAGGCGACGACCTTCGGAGTCGCGACCGTTGCGGGATGAACCACCTGCTTTTTATGTGCCATGGTTTAGTCCTCTTTCTTCGCAGCCGGCTTTTTGGCTGCTGGCTTCTTCGCTGGAGCCTTCTTGGCCGCAGCTGCTTTGGTTTCGGTCTTGGCAGCAGCCTTTTTCGCTGGTGCCTTCTTGGCTGGTTCAGCCTTGGCTTCCGCAGCCGGAGCAGCCTTGGCTTTCGCCGCTGGCTTGTCTTCGGCAGGCGCAGCTTCCTTCTTGGGAGCAGCCTTCTTCGGAGCTTTTTCAGAGCCGATGGCGCTGATCTTCAGAACCGTATGCTGCTGGCGATGGCCGTTTTTGCGGCGATAATTATGCCGGCGGCGCTTTTTGAAGATGATGACCTTCTCGCCTTTTTCCTGGGCGATGATCTCGGCCGCAACGGTCAGACCCTTCACGTCCTTGATGTCGCCACCGTCACCGGCAAGCAGAACGTCGTCGAGGGTTACCGAATCACCAGCTTCACCAGCTAGTTTTTCGACTGCGATAATATCTCCTGCGGCAACCCGATATTGTTTGCCGCCGGTGCGCACAATTGCGAACATGGCTATTTTCCGTTTCAAATTTATGGTTCCAGCGCACAAGCCCGTCAACGCGAGTCTTTCGGCTCACGCTGGAAAGAGTGGGCAGCTAACCGATGGGACCGGCACTGTCAACCGGCTTAAGGCGATTTTGGCTATTCAGGGCGACCCGGCACCACTCCGCTTCCTGGCCGGAGATTCGCCGTTGCAGAGCGGATAAGCCTCTCGTAAAGACAGAGCAATGAAAAAACTCCCAGCTTTGGTGACAATTATCACGGTAACGCTGTCCGGTTGCGCAATGCAGGAGGGCGATTTTCCGTCGCTTCAGAAGCGACCCTATGAAGACGGGGCAACCATGGACGCAGCGGCAGCCCCTGCTACCGCGATTTCCTCTCTTTCAGCCGATCAGCAGATCAAGCTGGACGCAGCCATCGCGCAAAGTCGAGCAGCGCATGATCGTTTTCAGGCCCGACTGCCGGCCGTCAAAAGCCGAGTCGATGCGGCGCGCGGTGCGGCGGAATCCAGCGAGGCCTGGGTGGTCGCACATATGGAACTGGCCGCGCTGGAGATAGAGCGCAGCCCGTCGGTCGAGGCGCTGGCCGATATCGATGCGCTTTACCGGGAGCAGCTCGAGCGCGAGACCGCCGCAGACGAATCGGGCGGCACCGCCATTATCAGCGCGCAGCGTGACCTGGTGCAGGCCCAGGTCGACCGGCAGCAGGCGGATATCGAGGCGATGAAGAACCGGCTGCGCTGATTCGCGGCGGCCGGTCCTCCCTCCCGGTTCAGCCGGTTACTTCAAGCACCATATTGGTCGGCGTTTCCGTCGCGCGCCTGACGTTCGAGAAACCGGCCTGATTGAGCACTTCGGTCAGCCGCTTTTGGCCCGCCTGTGCGCCGAGGCCGAGGCCAACATCCTGCGCCAGCGAGGCGGGTGTGCAGATGGTGGTCGAAAAGGCGTAGAAGATCTGGCCGAGGGGGTGGAGATTGTCTGCCATATTGTCCCCGGCGAGCGGTTCGACCAGCATGAAGCTGCCGTCCGGACGCAGGGCCTTGCGGATATGCGCGGCGGCGCCGACCGGATCCCCCATGTCGTGCAGCGCATCGAAAATGCAGACGAAGTCGAAATCCTCGCCGCGGAAATCCTGCGCCGAGGCGACCTGGAATTCGACATTGGTCACGCCCGCCGCAGCGGCCTTGGCGCGCGCCTCGATAATCGACGGTTCGTGAAAGTCGATTCCGTGAATTGTAGAGTCGGGATAGGCTTTTGCCATCAATACGGTGGAGGAGCCGTGGCCGCAGGCGATGTCGGCGACCTTGGCCCCGGCCTTGAGTTTCGCTTCGACGCCGTCCAGCGCGGGAATCCATTGATCGATCAGACAGGCCTCGTAGCCGGGCCGGAAGAAGCGGTCGGTGCCGCAGAAGCAGCAAGTCGAATGGTCGCCCCAGGGCCTGCCCTTGCCGGACCGGAAGGTTTCCACCGCTTCGGCCTGGGTTTCGAACTGGGATATGACGCTCTGGAAAAAGCCCTGCATGCAGGCCGGCTGGCCTTCGCGGGAAAGGACCAGCGCCTGTTCGGGACTCAGGGAAAAAGATCGCCGTCGGGATGGTGCGTGACATAGCCGGCGGCAGCGTTGGAGCCGAGCCACTGCAGCAGATATTTCGGGTTCAGTCCGGTTTTCTCGGCCAGCGCGTCGACTGACAGCGCTCCGGCCCCGTCCATGGCGGCATAGACGCCCGCCTGATCGCCGAGATAGGACATGAAAACGGCCATCGCGCCGGCAACATCCCCGATGACCTTGCCTGCCAGCTGCTCTACCTTGCTTGCGTCAATTGCTTCCGTCATCTCGCCGTCTCCTGAAGAACAGCGACCCGGTCAGGGCGTTAGCATAAAAATCCATAAGCTATAGCGCGTCGATCGCGGCCTTGTGCGCCTTGGCATTTTCCACATAATGGGCGACGCCCATCCGCATCCCGGCAATCGCCGGTTCGGTCAGGTCGCGCATATATTTTGCGGGCGATCCGGCCCAGAGCTGTCCCGAGGGGATTCGCTTGTTCGGGGTCAGCGTCGCACCGGCGGCGAGCATAGCGTCGCCCTCGATCACGCAGCCGTCCATCACCGTCGTGCTCAGGCCGACAAAGGCGCGATCTTCCAGCGTCGCACCGTGCAGCATCACCATATGGCCGACCAGCACGTCATCGCCGATGATCGTCGGATTGCCGTTGGGCGTCGCCGGCGTGGCGCTGTCGCAATGGATGGTGGTGCCGTCCTGGATATTGCTGCGCGCGCCGATCCGGATGAAATTCACGTCGGCGCGAATCACGCAATTGTACCAGACGCTCGATTCGGGGCCGATTTCGACATCGCCGATAATCTTGCAGCCGGGCGCGATAAAGGCGCTGGGATGGATTTTCGGGCTTTTGCCGTTGAACGGCAGGATGAGGGCTTGGGTCATGCGTTGGAGCTCCAGTCTTCGGCTTCGATTTTGTAGACAATGGTCGGGTTCAGGTCTTCGCCATAAACGGGATCGTGAAAATCCAGTTCTGGACGATGGGTCATGCCGAGGCGTTTCATCAGGCCCCAGCTTGGCTCGTTTCCGGCGACCGTCAGGGCAACGACATAAGGGGCGTTCCAGCGGCTGAAGGCAGCGTCCAGACAGGCCGTTGCGGCTTCCCGCGCATAGCCTTTGCCCCAGGCATCCTCGCGCAGCCGCCAGCCGATTTCATGGGCACCGGTCAGCTTGGGTTGCGGCGCGTTGACCCTCTTGAGGCCGCAGAAACCGAGGATTTCTCCGTCGGACTTGCGCTCGACGATCCAGAATGTGTGGCCGAAGTCGCGGTCATAGCCTTCCAGCCGCTGCATCGCGGCGTCGAATTTCTCGCGGCTCTGCACCCCGCCCAGCCAGCGCATGACATTGCGGGTATTGAGATGTTCCATGAACGGCTCGATATCGCTCGCGCGCCATTTGCGCAGGATCAGCCGCTCGGTTTCCAGTACGATATCGCCGGCTTTCTCAGCCATTCAGCAAACGCGCCGCATCGGTGGCGAAATAGGTGAGTATGCCCGAGCATCCGGCCCGCTTGAACGCGAGCAGCTTCTCCATCATCAGCGCGTCATGGTCGCCGACGCCGGCTTCGGCGCCGACCTTGATCAGCGCATATTCGCCGGACACCTGATAGGCGAAGACCGGCACGTTGAACTCCGACTTGGCGCGATAGATGATGTCGAGATAGGCAAGGCCCGGCTTGACCATGATGCTGTCGGCACCTTCGGCGATATCAAAGGCAATTTCGCGAATCGCCTCGTCGCTGTTGGCCGGATCCATCTGGTAGGTTTTCTTGTCGCCCTTGAGCAGCCCTCCCGATCCCACGGCATCGCGGAACGGGCCGTAAAAGGCGCTCGCATATTTGGCGGAATAGGCCATGATCTGGACATTGTGATGATGTGCGAGTTCCAGCACATTGCGGATTGCACCGACCCGGCCGTCCATCATGTCCGATGGTGCGATAATGTCCGCGCCGGCATTGGCCTGGTTCAGCGCCTGCTTGGTCAGCATGTCGAGCGTGCGGTCATTCTCGACATAGCCATTGTCGTCGATCAGCCCGTCCTGGCCGTGGCTGGTATAGGGGTCGAGCGCAACATCGGTCAGAATTCCGATATCGTTGCCCAGCGCATCCTTCACCGCCCTGGTGGCGCGGCACATCAGATTGTCCGGATTGAGCGATTCCCTGCCGTCATCGCTGCGTTTATCCGCCGGCGTGTTGGGAAACAGGGCAAGACAGGGAATGCCAAGATCGCGCGCTTCCCTTGCCCGTTCGACGATTCCGTCGACCGACCAGCGCGAGACGCCGGGCAGCGCGGCGACCGGTTCTTCCACGCCCTCTCCGTCGGTGATGAACAGGGGCCAGATCAGGTCGGAGGGCGTCAGGTGCGTCTCCCGGACCATATCCCGGCTCCAAGAGTGGGTGCGCGTGCGGCGCAATCGGCTGTGCGGGAAAGAGGCTGGCTGTGACATGGGAAAGGCTTAGCCGAGCCGGAAGCGCTGCTCAACTCTTCTGTAAAAACTTTGCTGCGGCAGAGCCGGCCTAGCTTTTCAGGGGTTTGTTCAGCCGGTTGATCTCGCGTTCCGGTTCGCTTTGTACCGAAGCGCTTTTCAGCGGCGCGAGGGCCGCGCCCGGTGCCACTTGCTGCAGCTTCTGCAACTCGCCCTTGAAACGGCGCAGTTCGCGTCCGCCCAGCTGCGCGCGTTCGACAAATTTGACCGACTGTGGATTGATAGCACGTCCGCCGCGATAAAGTTCATAATGAAGATGCGGGCCCGTCGACAGGCCGGTCGAGCCGATATAGCCGATGATCTGGCCCCGGCGGACTTGCCGCCCGTTGCTCACCGCAATGCGGCTCATATGGGCATAGCCGGAAGCCAAGCCGCCACTGTGCCGCAGCTTGACATAATTGCCAAAGCCGCCCTTGCGTCCGGCATAGGTGACGGTGCCGTCGGTCACGGCATAAATGGGGGCACCATAGCCGCCACCGAAATCCAGTCCGCTGTGCATACGCTTGTAGCGCAGGATCGGATGGCGGCGCATGCCGTAGCCGGAGGTGATCCGTCCGTTGGTCGGCCGGGCAAGCTCGCCGCTGGACTGGCCAACACCGGAGGCTTCGAACCAGTTGGTCCGGCCGCCGCTCTGCCATTTCAGCATCTGCGCCTGCGGCTTGCCGCCGCGATCGAGGCCGGCGTAAATCAGGTCGCCAACTTCGACCTCTCCGGTTTCGGCGCGGCGATAGGACAGGATGATATCAAATTCGTCGGTGGCGCGGATGTCGCGGGATACGGACAATTTGGAGCCGATGACCTGGAGATATTTCTGCACCGCATCAGCCGGTGCGCCCGCGGCGCGCGCCGAGCGATAGAGGCTCGAACCGACCGTGCCCCTGATCCGCAACGGCGTGTCGTCGACGAGGATCGGCTTGCGGTTCAGCTTTAATCCGCTGCTGTCGCGCAAAATTTCAAGATTGAGGTCAAAACGGGCGCGAAAGGCGAGCTGGTCGAGCGGTCGTGCCTGATTCTTGGCCGGGCGACGGCCCAGTATCACGTCGATCTTGGTGCCGGGCTTGATATCACCAAGCGGAACGGCACGGCTGATCAGGTCATTGGCCTGGGCGGCTTCGTCGCTGGCGACCCCGGCGCGCTGCAGCACCCGGCGCAGGCTATCGCCGCGACCAAGCGTGGCGACCAGTTCGATCGAGGGCCGTTCGGGACTTTCCGCCAGCGGGCGCACCGCGTCCGTCGCCGCCATCCTGATGCCGGTGTCGGAGCCGTAAGCGAGCGGGGCAATCATTTGCGAGCGGGCCTGGTCGGCGCGGTAGCCGCTCAGCGGTTCGGCGCGATGTCCGGCAATCGGACCAAAATCGGGAAGCGCGCTGATCGCAAAGCCACATAGCGCGGTCAGCGTTACCAGCCCGCGAAACCAGGTCGGGCTGCCGATGTCGACGCCAGATCGGGCACCCAGTCGAGTTCGGAAAGATATTCACGCCATTCGGCGAATTTTTCTCGGGAGAGCCGGTTCGGGCTGGCGACGACGAAAGGGGATTGGCTGCGATCGCTGCAGACCCCTGAATTTGCATGTCGATATCGTCGATACTCTTGAACAAACGAACCCCTTGCGATGCAAATTCATGACTTTGCATCCTGTATATGAGCAACCTCTGTGCAGGAACTTGGTTAAAGTCAAATTAAGCCGCCGTGCAGGCCGTTTACATGCGGTGAATCGTGTAAAATCAAGGTTATCCGGTCAGCGTCCGCGCTTTTTGCGCCAAGCCTCTTGCAACTGCGCGCCTGATCGGCTGTTGTATCGGCAATGTCCCCGTTTTCCCAGTCGTCTCTTGTCGCCGTTCTCGGCCCGACCAACACCGGCAAAACCCATCTTGCCATCGAGCGCATGTGTGCCCATTCGAGCGGGATGATCGGCTTTCCGCTGCGCTTGCTGGCGCGCGAGGTCTATGACCGGGTTGTGGCGCTGAAAGGCGCCAACCGGGTAGCGCTGGTCACGGGTGAGGAAAAGATCATCCCGAAAGACGCGCAATGGTTCCTGTGCACCGCAGAAGCGATGCCGATGGACCGGGAATTCGCCTTTGTCGCGATCGACGAGGCGCAAATCGGCATTGATCCCGAACGCGGCCATATTTTCACCGACCGGATGCTGCACGCGCGTGGTCGTGAGGAGACCATGATCCTCGGGTCGGAAAGTCTGCGGCCTCTCATTGAGGCTTTGCTGCCCGATGCCGAAATCGTCACCCGGCCCCGGTTCTCGACCCTGAGCTATGCCGGTCCGCGCAAGCTGTCCCGACTGCCGCGGCGTTCGGCAATCGTCGCCTTCTCGCTCGAGGATGTATACGCGATCGCCGAAATGCTGCGGCGCCAGCACGGTGGCGCGGCGATCGTCATGGGCAGCCTGTCGCCGCAGACCCGCAACGCCCAGGTCAAAATGTACCAGGATGGTGAAGTCGACTATCTTGTCGCCACCGATGCGATCGGCATGGGGCTCAATCTCGACGTCACTCATGTCGCCTTTGCCGCGCTGAAGAAATTCGACGGTCGCCGCCGCCGGCCGCTCACCCTGGCGGAAATCGGACAGATTGCCGGGCGCGCCGGCCGGCACCAGAAGGACGGCAGTTTCGGCGTGCTGACCGGCCTTGCCACGTCGGACGAACTGCAGCCGGAAGATATCGAAAATCTTGAATCGCATCATTTCCCGAAGCTGGAATGGCTCTACTGGCGCAACGCCGAGCCGGATTTCGGTTCGGTCGACCGCCTGATCGGCTCGCTGGAGGAATTTCCGCAGGGCCGCCGGTTGCAGGCGGCTCCGGAAGCGGTCGATCTGGCGGTATTGAAACGGCTGGCGCAGGATCGGGCGGTGGCCGGTCTCGCGCAATCACCCGACAAGATCCGGCTGCTCTGGGAAGCGGCCTCCATCCCAGATTTCCGCAAGGTCGGTGCCGATCACCAGGCGCGCTTCGTCGCTTCGCTCTGGCCGCATCTCGCCAGCGGATCGGGTCGCATTCCCCACGCCCGGATGGCGCAGGAAATTGCCCGGCTGGAAAATGTCCAGGGCGATATCGCCACCTTGGGCGCGCGAATCGCCGCCGCGCGCAGCTGGAGCTATATCGCGCAAAAGTCCCGCTGGGTGGAGCAGCCCGAGGCGATGGTCGACCGGACCCGCGCGCTGGAATCGCGCCTCAGTGATGCCATGCACAGCCAGCTGACCCAGCGTTTCGTCGACAAGCGGACACGGGTGTTGATGCGCGGTCTGCTGAAAGATATGTTGCATCAGGATGTCATCGTCGATGACGACGGCAAGGTCCTGGTCGAGGGACAGGAAATAGGAACACTCAAGGGCTTTCAATTTGTCGTGCCTTCCGATAGCCGGAGAGAAGATCGAAAAATGCTGCTGGCTGCGGCAGAAAGATATTTGGGACGGATTATGACGGACAATGCAGACGCTCTTGCCAAGGCACCGGACTCCGTTCTGGAGCTGGTTCCCGATTCGGCCGGACAGCCGGCGATCCTCTGGGGCGACAGCCGGCTTGCGGTCCTGGCGAAGGGCAAGACGCTGTTGCAACCCGAGATCAGGTTCGAGCGCTCGATCAAGGATATGACGCCCGAGGACAGCCAGAAGGTCATGGACCGGGTCAAGGCCTGGGTTGATTCGATGAAGGCGAAGCATTTGCAGGGGCTGGTCAAGATTGACGCTCTTGCCAACGAGCCGGAAACGCCGCCGGCGGTGCGTGCGCTGTTCGCGCAGATTGTCGACGCGGGCGGGATTCTCTCGCGGCGCGAAATCGATCAGGCCGTCCGGGCGCTCGACAATGATATGCGCGGGCACGCGCGCCGCGCCGGCCTGGTATTCGGCGCGCTCGATATTTTTCACCACGCGCTGATGAAACCCGGTGCTGTACTCTGGCGGACGGCCTTGTTTGCCGCCTATGACGAAGAGCCGATGATCGAACAGGCGCCAGACAATGCGGTGCATCTGAAACAGGGGACATTCTCCTCTGCCGGCCATGCCACGCGTCTCGGTTTCCGCAGGATTGCCGACGAATATGTCAGGGTCGACATGGTCGAGCGACTGGTCAAGCAGGCACATGAGGCCCGCAAGCAGGACGCGGTATTCGCCGTGGACTCGGCTCTGGCAACATCCCTCGGCCTGTCGAAAGCCTGTCATGAAGCGCTGCTCGATCTGGCAGGCTTTGTCAAAACCGATGACAAGCCGGCCCCGGTCGAAGCGCCTGCCGCTGCGGCAGATCCGGTGGCCCCGGCGGACGCGGAGGCCGCGGCGCCACCCGAAGCCAGTGCTGCCGACACCGGCACGGAAGCGGAAAAGCCCGCCACACCGGACGCGGTTGCCGACACGGCGGATGCGGCGAAAGCGACAGTGGAAGAGGTTTCTTCCGACGCAGAATCCGGGCCGGCAGAACCGGCACCGGCCGTTCAATATTGGCGCTGGAAAGGCATGGCGCGCAAGAAAAACCAAAGCCATTTCAAACCCCGCGAGAAGCACCAGAAAAAGAACAAGGGCGCGCCCGCCAAGCGCAAGGCGGAACCGGTTCTCGCCACTGCTGGCGGGGCCTTCGCCGAGCTGGCGGCGCTCCGGGACAGCATGAAGAAATAGGATGCAGGCTTGAGCGGCAGGGCGGAGCAACGCATCCTTGCAGCACAGCCCGTGCTGCGGATCGACAAGCTGCTCTGGTATCTGCGCTTTGCCCACAACCGGGTGATGGCCCGCAAGCTGGCTGAAAAGGGACATGTCCGGCTGAACGGCCGGCGGATCGAACGGGGCCATGTCCGGGTTCGGCAGGGCGATATTCTCACCGTACCGCAGGGCCATGACGTGCATGTGGTGCGCATCATTGCGCTACCCGAACGTCGCAGCAGCGCTTTGCAGGCGCAATCCTGTTATGAGATATTGCAGACTGGTAATTGAAATAGCGGCCAAACCAACTGTTGACGTGTCAGAAATTGCGCAATAGCTAGGACAAATTCTGCCGTCCTGAAATCGTGGGCCGGTATTGGGGAGTTTAAGACCAGATGACCTATGTTGTTACCGAAGACTGTATCAAATGCAAATATATGGACTGTGTGGAAGTCTGTCCGGTGGACTGCTTTTACGAAGGCGACAATATGCTGGTCATCAACCCCAGCGAGTGCATTGACTGCGGCGTCTGCGAACCCGAATGCCCGGCCGAGGCGATTCTGCCCGACACCGAAGACGGGCTGGAAAAATGGCTCGAGATCAACACGAAATTCTCCGAAGAATGGCCGAACATCACGGTCAGCCGCGACCCGCCAGCCGATGCCGACGAATATAAGGGCATGGAAGGCAAGTTCGAGGCCTTCTTCTCCGAAAAGCCCGGCGCTGGCGACTAAGCCGGATTTGGCCGGAACAGCCGTTCCGCGATATTGTTGCGCCAGGACAGATAGAATTTGTCATCCAGATGCCGGAAATGGGCATTTCTGGTCATGATGAGTTGTGCAATGCAACGATAAATTGCTTTTTGTGACGAATCTGCTACATAAGCGTCACTTGGCGGCTGGACACCTGAGGAAGCGGGTGGTGTTCGGTCGTTAAACATATGTACGGAAGGGTTTTTTCGTCACTTTGTACGAAATTCGAACGTTAGCAGCGTTCTTTTCCATTTATTCAAGAAAGGCTTTTTATGGCTGCGAATGTGCTGTCCTTTGATGTGGGCGATTATGTTGTTTACCCAAAACATGGCGTTGGACGGGTTATTGAACTGCAAAATGAAGAAATTGCGGGCATGCAACTCGAACTTTATGTTTTGCGCTTTGAAAAAGAACGGATGACCCTTCGGGTTCCGACCAACAAGGCAGAAGGCGTAGGAATGCGCAAATTGTCTTCCGACAAAACACTCCGTGAAGCCATGGAAACCCTGAAAGCCAAGCCCAAGGTCAAGCGGTCGATGTGGTCGCGGCGGGCGCAGGAATATGAAGCGAAGATCAACTCGGGCGATCTGGTCTCGATTGCCGAAGTGACCCGCGATCTTTTCCGCGCTGACGACCAGCCCGAACAGAGCTATTCCGAACGACAGATTTTCGAAGCGGCATCGAGCCGCCTCGCCCGCGAACTGGCGGCGATGGAAGAAACCGACGAGCCGACGGCTCTGGCGAAGATTCTCGATATTCTCAATATTGCGGCACCGCAATATTATGAAGTGAAAGAAGATTAATCGATAGCGTTCCGGCGTTTTTCGAAATTAAAAAGGGGCTGACACAGAGATGTGGCAGCCCCCTTTTTTGTCCGGAGGAGCAGCATTTTTCAGTTGATCTCTATCCGGCGCGGGCGTATTAGTCGATTAATACAGCTACGGAGGCATGGATGAAGAGAATATTGTTTTGGCACCCTTATTGGCGCTCGCGGCTTGCGAAGGGTCGATTGTCGATGCCGTGGGCGATGCCGCATCCAGCTCCGGCAGCAGCTTTGCCGACGGCAGTGCCATCGGCACCAGCGCCAGCAATCCCGGAGCGTTCGAAGGCGTCACTCTGGCCGGCCCCGATGATGTGATCTTCACCACCGCGGATGATTTCTCGATCCGGGCGGAAGGCGATTCCGACGCCATCGAACAGCTGCGCTACAAAATATCCGGTGACGAGATCAAAATCGGTCGCGATGGTGATGACAAATTCTGGGGCGATAGCGGCAAGGCCACGATCTATATCAGCGCGCCGTCGCTGAAGAACGCCAAGCTCGCCGGATCTGGCGATATGCAGGTCGATGCGATGACCACGGATTCGTCCGCGCTGAGCATTGCCGGTTCGGGCAATATCAGCGTGGCAAAAATCAATTCGGCTTCGCTCAGTTCCAAGATTGCCGGTTCCGGTAATCTGGCTCTCGCGGGCACCGCGGGATCCATCGAGATTTCGATCGCCGGTTCCGGTGATATCAGCGGCAAGGATCTGAACGCGAAGAGTGCCACCATAGCGGTTGCCGGAAGCGGCGATGTCGAGCTGTCCTCCGACGGATCGGTCGACGCTAATGTCATGGGATCCGGCGATGTTCGCATCCATGGCGATGCGAAGTGCAAGTCGCGGGTAATGGGCAACGGTACCGTCAAATGCGGTTGATCGCCCGGCCATCTCGCTGAAATCGCTTGGCGATCTGTCGTCGCTGTGGCAGATTCGCCCGCGATGGCAAATCTATGGGATAAATATGCGGTACCGAAGCTGATCCGCTTCGCCTGTTCGCAGCCGGCGGTGATGAAGGACCGCAGCCAGATCGTGCCGAAAGCCGATGGCGATGTGCTCGAACTGGGCTGCGGCGGTGGCATCAATCTGCAATTTTACGACCGGTCCAGGGTCAACAGGCTGACCGGACTCGATCCCTCCGCGGGACTGCTCGACTATACCCGCCAGGAAGCGAGCGAGCGCGGTTTCGACATGGAAATATGCGACGGTATCGGCGAGGACATGCCCTTTGCCGATGCCAGTTTCGACACGGTGCTGACCACATTCACGCTCTGCTCGGTTCAGGATGGCGATCGGGTGATGTCGGAAATGCGGCGGGTCCTGAAGCCCGGCGGCAAGATCCTCTTTCTCGAACATGGCCGGGCACCCGACAAGGGACCGGAAAAATGGCAAAGGCGCATCGAACCCGTGTGGAAGCATATCGCCGGCGGTTGCCATCTGCACCGGCCGGTGGCCAGGGCATTTGAAGCCAACGGCTATAAGCTGATCGAAAATGCCGGCCATTATGCGCCGAAGACCCCGCGCTGGCTCGGCTGGATGGAATTCGGCGAAGCGAGGCCGCTATGAGGTTCCTCTCGATAGTTTTGCTTTCCGTCGCCTTGCTGCTGCCCGCTGTGGCGCAGGCTGCAGAGCGGAAATTTTCCCTGTTCGGTTTTGACGATATCCGGATCGGCAATGGCGTGAATGTGGTGCTGACGTCGGGCAAGGGTCCCTCTGCCCGCGCAGAAGGAGAGACTCGCCAGCTTCTGGATCGGGTATCGCTGCAGCGAAACGGCAAGCAGTTGATCGTCTCGGTGCGACCCAAGTCGCTGGACCGTGACAATTATGATGGTGACGGACCGGTAACCCTGTATCTTAGCAGCTATGCGATCAGCAATATCTCGCACCTGGGATCGGGCCGGGTGACTCTCGACAAATTGTCTGGCCGCAATCCGCGCGTCCGTCTTGGCGGCTTTGGCACATTGCATATCGATGCCATCGATGCGGACCGGCTGGATCTGGCAATGACCGGCGGCGGGCAGGTGACGATGGCGGGCGAGGTACGCGACGCCCGGATCGAACTGCAGGGAGCCAGCATGTTTGAAGGCCCGGAACTGACGGTTGAAAAGCTGACGCTGATCCACCGCGGACCTGCGAGCAGTCAGATGGCGGTGACGCGGGAAGCGATCATTACCAACAATGGCACCGGACGAATCAATATCGCCGGCAGGCCCAATTGTACGGTGAGAACCGACGGGGCCGCCACGATCGTCTGCAACCCCGACCGATAGCTAGTGAACCGTGCCGATTGACTGGTCGATTGCCAGCAAGATGCAGAGCCGTTCGACCTGCCGCCATTTGCAATAATGGAGATGATTGCCCAGAGACCGGCTCTTGTCGGCGCGGTTGGCTGCTTCCAGACCGGCTTCCTCGCCATAATTGGTGATCAGTCGCTCGGCATCGCTATAATGGGTGGAGTCAATGAATACGGGTAGTTGCATTTATGGCTCCTGTTTCGGGAGACCTCTTCGTCTCCAAGCTCATCACCGTCTTTACGGTCGACCGGTGGAAATATCTTCAAAAGCTAAGGTTACCAGAACGTTAAGCATAGTCATGCGGGAAGCTCTGGTCATTCTCCACGTTGTGGTTTAGGGCAGCGGCCATGAATCCAGAAACCCCCGAACCTGCTTCCAAATCTTCCGCAGACGGCGTGAAAAACCGCAGTGGCGGCGGCATATTCATTGCGATCGGCGCGATCGCCGGCGCTTTTATCGGCGGCTATATGGGACAGCCTTCTGCCGGCTTGCTGGCCGGACTGGCGCTGGGTGTGCTGGCGGCACTGCTCATATGGTGGCAGGGCCGCTGACCATTTCAGACCGCGCTTGTCAGGACGATTGACGCCACCTATTATCCGCGCATGCTGAAACATATTAGAAATATCGCGATTCTGCTCATCGTTCTGGGGATCGGGGCAGGATATTATTTCACCCGCGGCGATACCGCGCGCTTGCCGCTCGATGCGACCACCGGCGTCGAACCCGATCTGACCAATGTCCGTACGGAAAATTCCCGACCATCAATATCGCCAAGGCCGAACCCTGGGGTGAGGGTGATGGTCCGGTGGCAGCCGAAGGCTTTGTGGTTGAGCGGTTCGCCGAGGGGTTGGACCATCCGCGCAGCATGTTTCGCCTGCCCAATGGCGATGTGCTGGTGGCGGAAACCAACAGCCCGCCGCGGACCAACAGCGGAATCGAAGGCTGGATCATGCGCAACCTGATGAGCAAGGCCGGAGCGGGCACCGAATCGGCCAACCGGATCAGCCTGCTGCGTGACAGCGATAAGGACGGCAAGGTCGACGAGACATTCGCCTTTCTTGAAAATCTCAATTCGCCGTTCGGCATGGCGCTGATCGATGATACGCTTTACGTCGCCAACACCGATGCGGTCTATGCCTATCCCTATGCGGAAGGCGACACGAAAATCACAGCCGAGGGTCGCAAGGTTGCCAATCTGAACGCGAAGGCTCCGAACAATCACTGGACCCGTGATCTGCTGGCCAGTCAGGATGGTAAATATCTCTATATCTCGGTCGGTTCGAGCAGCAATATCGGTGAAAACGGCATGGATGTCGAAAAACAGCGCGCTGCCATTTTGCAGGTCGAACTCGCGACCAACAAAAAGTCCATCTACGCCGATGGCATGCGCAATCCGGTGGGCATGGCCTATCTGCCCGGTACCGACAAATTTTATACCGTGGTCAACGAACGTGACATGCTGGGCAGCGATATGGTGCCCGACTATCTGACCGAAGTGCGCTGGGGTGCGCATTATGGCTGGCCCTGGCATTTCTGGGGCGGTCATGTCGACCCGCGGGTCGATCCGAAAAATCTTGATCACCGGCAATATGAGCGGCGTCCGGATTACGCGTTAGGCGCGCATGTTGCGCCGCTTGGCCTCGCCTTTTCCCATGGTCAGGCGCTGGGCAAGCCCTTTGCCACCGGTGCGGTGGTCGCGCGCCATGGTTCGTGGAACCGCCAACCCCTGTCCGGCTATGATGTGATCTATGTCAATTTCAACCAGCGCGGCGAGCCGGAAGGCAAGCCGGTCACGATCCTGAGCGGTTTCGTCGATGACGAGCAGCAGGCGCGGGGCCGTCCGACAATGGTGGGCTTTGACCAGACCGGCGCCCTGCTGGTCAGCGACGATGTCGGCGGCATTATCTGGCGGGTCTCGCGCAAGGATGCGGCCAAACCGGCTGCGGTGGCCGAGGAATAGGCTAGGACAGAAACGTGCCGGCGCGTCCGGCCAGTTCGACAATATATTGCCATGCCACCCGGCCCGACCGGCTGCCGCGCTGTTTCGCCCAGAGCAGGGCATCCTCGCGATCGAATTCCAGCCCGTGGACCTCGGCATAGCGGGCGATGATCGCGAGATAGTCGTCCTGTGATGCGGCGTGGAAGCCGAGCCGCAGACCGAAACGGTCGGAAAGCGCCAGCTGGTCATCGACTGCGTCGCGCGGGTTTACCGGATCGTCCTGCTCGCTCATCTGGCGCGGTACGATGTGGCGGCGGTTCGAAGTGACATAGAGTCGGACATTGGCCGGCCGCTGGCTGGCACCGCCCTCCAGCATCGAGCGTAGCGTGCGCGGTTCGCTGCTGCCCTCGGAAAAGCCGATATCGTCGATAAAGATGACAAACCGCCGCTGGGATGATGCCAGAAGTTCGAATAGCGCCGGGAGCGTCTCCAGATGGTCCGACGGTGCCTCGACCAGGGCAATATCCTCGCCTTGCGCCTGCAGCGTCCGGACCACCGCCTTGGCGAGGGCTGATTTTCCCATGCCGCGCGAGCCCCAGAGCAGCACATCATGGGCGGCGTGACCCTGCGCGTGGCGGGTCGTATTGTCCAGCAGGCGGTCTTTCTGCTGATCAATGCCGGTGAGCAATTCGATTTCGGTCGGCTGGAACGGCGCAATCGCCCTTGCGGTGCGTCTGTCCCACAGAAACGCCTCACCGGACGCCAAATCGAGCGGTTCTGCAGGTGGCGGAGCCAGACGTTCGAGCGCATCGGCAATGCGTTCCAGCACGTCCCTGTTGCCCGTGTCGGTCATGATCAGCCGGCCAGCTCGGCGCTGCTCAGGCTGTATAATATATCCGCTCCGCCCGTTGCTGCCGCTTTCAGGCCCAGCGCTTCGGGGACGATATGATCGAGATAATAGCGGGTGGTCACCAGCTTGGCCTTGAGGAAAGGATCATTCCCGCCGCCCAGTTCCGCCTTGGCAATCCGGTGCTGCTTCTTCATCAGCATGCCGCAGGTCGCGGTCGCCAGCATGGTCATGAAGGCATAGCTTCCCGCCAGCCGGTCATCGATCGACGCGTCGCCGCTCGCCATCCACTGTCTGATATTCTCGCAGCTGTCGGCAAGCGCCAGCAGGCTCTCTTCATCCTTCGCCTCGCTGCGAATTTCGGCGATAAATGTCTGCATAGCCTCGCCGCCGTCCAGCCCCAGTTTCCGGCCAACCAGATCGGCGGCCTGGATGCCGTTGGTGCCTTCGTAGATCGGGGCAATCCGGGCGTCGCGGAAATGCTGTCCGGCCCCGGTTTCCTCGATGAAGCCCATGCCGCCGTGCACTTGCACGCCGAGCGAGGCGACTTCATTGCCGATATCGGTACCATAGCCCTTGATCAGCGGTGTCAGGATTTCGGCGCGGGACTTGGCTCCTTCGATGCCGAGGGTAGCGCGGTCAACGCTCGACGTTGCATAATAGAGCAACGCGCGGGCGGCTTGGGTCAGCGCCTTGGACCGCAGCAGCATCCGCCGGACATCGGGATGTTCAATGATCGCGACAGGGCTCTTGTCGCCGCTGCCAGCGCGGGCCGACTGGACCCGTTCCGTGGCATAATGGCTGGCCTGCTGGGTTGCCCGTTCGGCGATCTGTACGCCTTGCGATCCGACATTGATGCGGGCGTTGTTCATCATCGTGAACATCGCCTTCATGCCGCCAAATTCGCCACCGATCATTTCGCCGATACACTCGCCCTGTTCGCCATAAGCCATGACGCAGGTCGGCGAGGCGTGGATACCGATCTTGTGCTCGATCGACACGCAGGTCACATCATTGGGTGCGCCGGGATTGCCGTCGGCATCGAGATGAAATTTTGGGACGATGAACAGCGAAATCCCGCGCGTGCCCTCGGGCGCTCCCGGGGTACGGGCAAGCACGAGATGGATGATATTGTCGGTCAGATCATGTTCGCCAAAGGTGATATAGATTTTCTGGCCCTTGATCCGGTATTTGCCGGCATGTTCGCCCTCGGTAATCGGTTCGGCAGTCGAGCGCAGCGCGCCGACGTCGGAGCCGGCCTGCGGCTCGGTCAGGTTCATCGTGCCGGTCCAGGCGCCGGAAATCAGATTGGGCAGATATTGGGCCTTCTGCTCGTCGGACCCGTGGACATGGATCGCCTCGATCGCGCCGAAGCTGAGCATCGGGCACAGGGTGAAAGCAAAATTGGCCGCGCCGCAGGTTTCGAGGATCAGCGCCGAGAGCGAATAGGGCAGGCCCTGACCGCCAAAATCTTCCGGTCCGTCAATCGATGCCCAGCCGCCTTCGACGAATTGCGCATAAGCCTCCTTGTAACCCTCGGGCATGGTCACGCTTCCGTCCTTCCAGCGCGCGCCGACCGTGTCGCCAATCCGGTTGAGCGGTGCAAATTCTCCAGCCGCAAATTGACCGATGCCTTCGACAATCGCTTCGACCATATCCTCGCTCGCACCGGCAAAGCGCTCGTGGCTCGCCAGTTCGCCGATATTGGCGATATGTTTGAGCACAAAATTCTGTTCGCGACCGGGGGCTGTAAAACTCATCTATTTGCTATCCGTTGTTGCCTGATTTTCCGCTGGGCTATAGCGCAGGGTCATGTCCGGCTCAAATGATCATATTGGCGGCGAAGCGCGCCGTTACGGCAATGCGACTATTGGCGAGGCCGTCGCCCGCCTGCGCGCAGGCGGACTGGTCGCTGTGCCGACGGAAACCGTCTATGGTCTGGCTGCCGATTCGACCAATGCCGCCGCCGTGGCGGAGATATACCGGACCAAGGGCCGACCGGATTTCAATCCGCTGATCGTACATGTCCCGGATCGCGAATCAGCCGGAAAACTAGGCAAATTTGAAGATCTCGCGTCGTTGTTCGCGGACGCTTGTGGCCGGGGCCGTTGACGA
This sequence comes from Sphingopyxis sp. BSNA05, assembly GCF_013265645.1. NCBI lineage: Bacteria > Pseudomonadati > Pseudomonadota > Alphaproteobacteria > Sphingomonadales > Sphingopyxidaceae > Sphingopyxis > Sphingopyxis sp. BSNA05. The sequence goes on from NZ_PYIA01000074.1 coordinate 76,060, forward strand.
TTGTGGTGCCGAAACGTGAAAATTGCCCGGTTGCGGCCGCTGTCACTGCCGGTCTCGAAACGATCGCCCTGCGCTGTCCGGCGCACCCGGTGATGCGCGAGTTGCTCGAACAGTCGGGGCTGTATCTCGCCGCGCCGTCGGCCAACCGCAGCGGCGGGATCAGCCCGACAACGGCGGAGCATGTCACGCGCAGCCTGGGCGCCAAGGCGCCGTTGATACTGGATGGCGGCCCATGCGAACGGGGGATCGAATCGACGATAATCGCCGTGGCCGGCGGAGAATACCGGATATTGCGCCCCGGTCCGGTCACAGAAGCGCAACTGGAAGCGGTCGCCGGGAAAGCGCCGATATTGGCAGACACCAACCTGATCGAGGCACCCGGCCAAATGCTGTCGCATTACGCGCCATCGAAGCCGCTGCGCCTCAATGCTGAAACCGCTGCGGATGATGAATATCATATCGGCTTTGGAAATCTGCCCGGTGACCGGAATCTTTCACCGGATGCGGATCTCGCAGAAGCCGCCAGTCTTTTGTTTGCCGCGCTCCATGACGCTGACGCGAGCGGCAAGCCGCGAATTGCCGTCGCACCCATCCCGAACGCCGGCATCGGGATTGCACTGAATGACCGGCTGCGCCGCGCTGCAAGCCCCAGATAGCCGCCAGTTTACATAACATTACAGGCCATCGCCTTGGAGAAACGGGATATCTGCCATAGGGTAAGGCGATATGGCGCGAGCTGATGCTGCGCTTCGACCGGAGAGGGAGAGATATCGTGACTGCTTTGCAAAAATCCTTGGCTGAGTTTCTGGGGACATTCTGGCTTGTTTTCGGAGGGTGCGGGAGCGCGGTGATCTCGGCCGCCTATCCAGAGGTCGGTATTGGTCTATTGGGGGTTTCTCTCGCCTTCGGACTAACTGTTGTCACCATGGCCTACGCTATTGGCCATATCAGCGGGTGCCACCTCAATCCCGCCGTCACCATCGGCCTCTGGATGGGAGGGCGTTTTCCAGCGCAGGAAATTCCCGTCTATATCATCGCCCAGGTCGCGGGCGCGACGATTGCCGCCGCCGCGCTCTATCTGATTGCTTCGGGCAATGCGGATTATAGCCTTGCGGTAAACGGTCTGGCATCCAACCGTGTCGGCGAACATTTGCCCGGCGGTTTCGCATTAGGCTCTGGCATCGCGATCGAAATATTGCTGACCTTCTTCTTCCTGCTGATCATATTGGGTGCGACGGACGGCCGGGCACCGGCTGGCTTTGCACCACTGGCGATCGGCTTGGGATTGACGCTGATCCACCTGATCAGCATTCCGGTAACCAATACCTCGGTTAATCCGGCGAGAAGCACCGGTCCCGCCCTGATCGAAGGCGGTATCGCATTGTCGCAGCTATGGGTTTTCTGGGTGGCACCAATCGTCGGCGCGGTCCTGGCAGGTATCGTCTACAAGGTCATGGGCGGTTCCGGCCAGGAGATCGTCGGCACAGAAAATTAATACTGACTCTTTAATAGCACATTTCACGGGCCGGGTTTCATAATCCGGCCCTTTTTGGTTTGAATTCGCAATTTTCTATTGGACCGCGCCCGATAGCGACTTAAGACAAATTGATTAGGGGTGATAGTGCGCAATATGACGCTTGGCAGAACGATAGTATCGATTTTCGGCGGTCTGGTTTTCATGACCGGATGCAGTGTCAGCGAACCAGAGGCAAAGCCCAGCTCCTCCGAGCCGATCCCGGCAGCAGTGGCCACGGTCCAGCCGGCGAGCGAGAGCGAAGTCCTGAATGCCGCCGGGACCGTTCGCTTGCGCCGCGAAACTGCGCTGGGTTTTACCACCGACGGTAAAGTCGCTTCCGTCCGCTATGAAGAAGGTGACAGGGTCAAGCAGGGCGCGATTCTGGCAGCTCTGGACGGCAGTACAGTGGCTGCAGATCTGAGCGTGGCGCGCGCCGAGCGGGATCGTGCCGAAGCGGAATATGAGCGGATTGCGAAATTGTTCAAGGACGGCTGGGTAACCAAATCCCGGCTCGAACAATCCGAAGCGACAGCGCGCGCGGCGCGGGCCCAGATCGAGGCCACGGAATTCGCCAGCCGCACGTCCTATATCCGCGCCCCGAGTAGCGGTATCATTCTATCGCGCAACATCGATGAAGGGCAAATTGTGACCGCCGGCATGACGGCAATGATATTGGGTGAAATCGACAAGGGTTTCGTCTTGCGGGTGCCGATGACCGATGCCGATGCCGCCCGTATCAGCGTCGGCATGCCGGCCAAGGTCTTGCTGTCCGCGGTTTCCAAGACGCCGCTGGATGCAGTGGTCAGCGAGAAGGACGGGCGGGCAGACGAGCGGACCGGAACTTTCGAGGTGAATTTCCGGCTCCCTGCGAGCGATCGACTGCGGTCCGGGCAATTGGGCATGGTAGCAGTGGAGGTGTCCCGCGAGGGCCAAGCGACCTTCGTCATTCCCGCCAACGCGATATTCGGGGTCCGCACCGGTGAAGGCCTTGTGTTCGTGGTCGATGACAAAGACCGGGTGAAGCAGCGCAATGTCCAGATCGGAAAATTGACCGACAGGAATCTTGAAATTCTCGCTGGCCTGTCGGCGGGCGAGGTGATCGTGACCCGGGGCGTCGAGAAGCTGAGAGACGGCGATTTGATCAAACCCATCCGGCCAGTACGATGAGCATCAACTTTTATCAAAAGGATTGCCGGGTCTGAGATGCTTGCCCGCTTCGTCATTTCCCGCTGGCAGCTCTCTTCGGTCCTGTTCATCCTGCTCACACTGCTGGGGCTAACCGCGCTCAGTGGTATTCCAAAAGCCGTCGATCCGCATTTTCCCATACCTGCTGTCAATATCATCGCAATCCAGCCGGGCGCCGATGCGCAGGAAATGGAAGAGACGGTTGCCAAGCCGATCGAAGACGTCGTTCAGGGACTGGACGATATAGCGGAAGTGCGATCAACGAGCACCGATGGCGGAACCGTCATCCGGGTCGAATTCAGCCGATGGTCCGGTGATGTCGACGGCTATTTCGATGACGTGGTGCGGGAAGTCTCCGCGATCCGGGACGAGATGCCGGCCGGACTGCAGAAGCTGGAGTTTCGCAAGATCCGCACGACCGAGGCTGCGGTCATGCAGGTGGCGCTGGTCAGTGAAACCGCTTCGTGGCGGCGGATGGAAAAATATGCCGAAGATATGGCCGATATTTTCATGCGGAATTCCGGCGTTCGGGAGGCCAGAATTTTCGGCCTGCCGCAGCCGGAAGTCAGCGTGGAGGTAAAGCCGGAGCGGCTTTCCGAACTGCGCGTTCCGGCCAGTGCAATAGCCGATGCCGTCCGTCAGGGCGGAGCCGACTTGCCCGGCGGAGCAGTCCAGAGTGGCGAACGCAGGCTGAATGTGGAAGCAGGCGGCGCGTTTCGGGACCTTGATGCCATTCGCGGATTGCCTTTGCGGGCATCGAGTGGATCGCTTTTGACCGTCGATGATGTTGCAGACGTCAGCTGGGGCGCGGAGGAGCAGCTTTATCGCGCCCGTCACAATGGTCAGCGCGCTGTGTTTCTTACTGTTACGCAAAAGATGCTGTTGATGTCACGCGACTGAAGCAAGAACTTGATGTGGTAATGGATCAACAGCGGCTGGTGCTGCCTCCGGATATCGAGCTGGTCATGCAGTTTGACCAGAGTCGCGACGTGAAACGGCGATTGAACGAACTGACGCGCGACTTTTCCATTGCTATCGCTTTGGTGATTTTCACACTTTTGCCGCTTGGATTGCGCTCTTCGGGCATCGTCATGATCTCGATTCCGCTCTCGCTCGCTTCGGGTCTGCTCGTGCTTTATGCGATGGGATATAATCTCAGCCAGCTTTCCATTGCCGGCTTTATCGTTTCGCTGGGGTTGCTGGTCGACGACAGCATCGTCGTGACGGAAAATATCGCGCGTCATTTGCGAATGGGCAAAACCAGAACCCAGGCGGCGATCGAGGGTAGTCTGGAAATCCGCGCTGCGGTTATCGGCTCCACCGCGGTGCTGGTGCTGGCATTCGTGCCATTGCTGTTCCTGCCCAGCGGCGCCGGCTCCTATACCCGGTCTTTTTCATAGCGATCATTGCGACGGTCATTTCTTCGCTGATAATCTCGCTGTCCCTGATCCCCTTTCTCGCCAGTCGCATGTTGCGACGGGATGAAAATCCGGAAGGCAATCGCGCGCTGCGCTGGGTTAACGACAAAATCCAGCGCTTCTATCGTCCCTTCTTGCACATAGCTCTGGCGGCGCCGGTCAAGACGGTGGTGCTGGCCATGGTCTTGTGCCTGTCGGCTTTTGCGCTGGTGCCAAGCCTCGGCTTTTCGCTTTTTCCTTTTGCCGACGCTCCCTATTTCCGGGTTTCGGTGGAAGCGGAACAGGGCAGCAGTCTGGATCGTACCGACCGGATCGTGGCTGAAGTGACGAAAATTCTGGAGACGGAACCCAGTATCAAAGTACGGGCGGAAAATATCGGCAACGGCAATCCCCAGGTATTTTACAATGTCGGTCCGAGGGCCGAGCGCATCAACTATGGCGAAGTGTTGGCGGTGCTGGACGAATGGGACACCCGGGAAGGTCCGGAAATGATCGACCGGTTGCGCAAGCAGCTCGACCAGATTGCAGGCGCGCGGGTGAAGATCGAGCTGTTCCAGAACGGTACGCCGGTGGAAGCACCGATTGTCATCCGGGTGTCCGGCCCGGAACTGGATACGCTCAAGCAATTGTCAGGGACGATTGCAGATGTTCTGCGCAACGCCGGCGCCCGGGATATCGTCAATCCGGTGGAGACCGACAAGATCGATCTCGACATCGGGTTGAACGAGAAGAAAGCGGCCCTGCTCAATATTCCATCGGGCGAACCGCGGCGCGCCATCCGGCTGGCGATCAGTGGCGAACGAGCAGCCTCTTTCCGGGATCAGGAAGGGGATAATTATCCGGTGACGGTTCGCTTCCCGTTTGAGGGCAATCTGCCGATATCGGTGCTGGACAAGATCTACGTTGCAACGCGCGCCGGCGACCCGGTGCCGCTGGCCCAGATCACGGATCCCAAGCTGACCAATGTCACTCCGCAAATCCAGCGGCATCAGTTGCGCAGGACGGTGCTGGTTACCGCCCAGGTCGATTTCGGCGAAGTTCCCTCGACGGTCAATGACCGTGCCGTGGAACAGCTGGAACAGATCAAGTTTCCCGAAGGCTATGATTGGTCCATCGGTGGCGAGGCCGAGAAAATCGGCGAAACATTCGGTAATTTCGGTCCCCTGATCCTGACCGCATTCATGTTGATCTTTGCGGTTCTGGTGGCCGAGTTCAGGCGGTTCCGCGAAACGATCGTGGTGGCGGGCGTTATCCCGCTGGGCACGGTTGGCGGCATTCTCGCCCTCTATTTCACCGGCAACTCGCTGAGCGTCATGGCGCTGATCGGCTTTATCGCGCTGATCGGGATTGAAATCAAAACTCGATTCTGCTGGTCGATTTCACCAGCCAGCTGCGCGCGCAGGGCATGGGATTGCGCGACGCGATCGAGAAAGCCGGGGAGGTCCGGTTCCTGCCGGTGCTGCTGACATCGATCACGGCGATCGGCGGCTTGACGCCGCTCGCTCTATGGGGCGGAGCACTATATGCGCCCTTGGCGGGGATCATCATCGGCGGGCTGATCAGCTCGACCCTCTTGTCTCGAGTGGTAACACCCGCCATGTATCTTCTTGTCGCCAGGCGCGATGAAGCGCGTGACGTTGCAAATGAAGGGGGCGAGACTGCCACCCTGTAAAGGAGTTTATATGGCCAAGCAGGAAGCCATTTTTGCCGGTGGCTGTTTTTGGTGCACCGAAGCGGTGTTCAACGATATTGCCGGGGTTACTTCCGTCGAAAGCGGCTATATTGGCGGCGCCAAGCCCGACCCGACCTATCGTGAAGTCTGTTCCGGGACCACGGGGCACGCCGAGGCGATCAAGATTGGTTTCGACGATGCGATCGTCAGCTATGCCGATCTGCTGGATATTTTCTTCGCCACCCATGATCCGACCCAGCTCAACCGGCAGGGCAATGATATCGGCACTCAGTACCGGTCGGCGATTTTCCCGCTGGACGACCAGCAGCGCGCCGAAGCCGAAGCCGGCATCAAGCGGGCGGCAGAGGGGCGCGTCGAACCGGTTGTGACCACTATCGAGGGGCCGGCCCCTGGTACGTGGCGGAAGACTATCATCAGCAATATTGGGCTGACGAAGGGCGCAGCAATCCATATTGTGTCGCCACCATCCCGCCGAAACTGCAAAAATTGCGGACCAGCTTCGCCAACAAGTTGAAGGACTAGAACAGAAATATGAAACCGATCAAAAAGCCGTTTTCCCTGTTGCCGGAATGGGCACCCGTTTTCTGCCGGCGACCAAGGTCATGCCCAAGGAACTGTTCCCGATCGTCGACCGTCCGCTGCTGCAATATGCCGTCGACGAGGCGCTGGAGGCAGGGATCGAGCAAATGATCTTCGTCAACGGTCGGGGCAAGGGCATGATCGAGGATCATTTCGACATGGCGTTTGAACTCGAGCGCAATATGGCTGACCGGGGAAAAGACCGGTCGGTGCTCGAAGGAACCCGGCTCAAGCCCGGTGACTGTGTGTTCGTCCGGCAGCAGGAGCCCTTGGGGCTCGGGCATGCCATCTGGTGCGCGCGGGATATTATCGGGGACGAACCCTTCGCGATTTTCCTGCCTGACGAATTCATGGTCGGTTCGCCTGGCTGCATGAAGCAAATGGTCGGTGCCTATAACAAGCTTGGCGGCAATATCGTCTGTGCCTTGGAAATTCCGATCGAGAAAACGCCCTCTTATGGTGTCATTGATCCGGGCTATCGCGACGGTCCGATCACCGAGGTCAAGGGGCTGGTCGAGAAGCCTGCGGCCGGCACCGCGCCATCCAACCTCATTCTGCCCGGCCGCTATATTCTGCAACCCGAAGTGATGCGGATCCTGGAAACCCAGGCAGCGGGTGCCGGCGGCGAGATACAGCTGACCGACGCGATGGCGCAGATGATCGGCCAGCAGCCGTTCCACGGCATGACCTTTGACGGCAAGCGCTATGATTGCGGGTCGAAACAGGGCTATGTCGAAGCCAATCTGGCGTTGGCGCTGGCCCATCCGGAGATCGGCAGCGATATCAGGGAAATAGCAGAGAAATTGCTGGCAGAGTCCTGAATCTTTCAGGCGATCACGATGCCGGCACGGAGCAATTGAGGAGTATATCATGCGCATATCACCCATATTGACGGTCGCTCTTGTTCCCATGCTCTTGTCCGGCTGCGTCAGCAAAATCGTAACGGCGCCGTTCAGGGCCGCCGGTACGGTTGTCGAGACCGCAGTGGATGCGACCACCCAGACCCAGTCCGAGAGGGAAGAAGATCTGGGGCGCAAGGCGCTGGCCGACCGGAAAAAGCAGCGCGACCTGTGCCTTGATGAAGCGCGCAACAAGCAGGAACGCCGCAATTGCAAGGACGCCTACAAGGACGACGATTGAGTCAGTCGGACCCGGTCAGCAGTGGCGGCGCATATTTGCCGTCGACAGGTTCCATCGCGTCCATCTTCGCAATTTCTTCTTCGAATAGCTGCACCCGCTTCTTCCAGCGGTAATGCGTCGAGGCGGAGAAGATGCCCTTGCCATGTTCCTTGCCGTAGCGGGTCCAGAAGGCGATCGCAGCCTGCGGGTCATAGCCGGCATTGGCCATCAGCCAGACCGATAGCCGGTCCGCTTCAATCTCGGTTTCCCTGATCCGGCCGGCGCTCTTGCCCAACTGGCCGAAAAAGCCGCGATTGACCTGTTGCGCATCGAGCCGGTCGCGGTGTTTCAGCAGATTATGCGCCAGTTCATGGGCGACGACGGCGGCAAATTCGTCATCGCTCAGAAAATATTCGGCAAGCTGCGAGGAGACGCTGACCAGCCGACCATCGGCGGTGGCGCTGCGGTCGGCGCTGACCCGGATCTGGAACTGCCCGGTGCATGTCTCGACCGGTTTGATCGGTACCGTCCGGCGGACGCCACCTTCCGATATGGTCAGTTGTACATCGCCCGCGGCGAGCATCTGTCGAAACACCCGGTTGATTGTATTGATCCGGCGATAGGCCGGTTCTTCGCTCGACGATTGCGAGAGATCGACCGCGATATCCTCGATCGCCTTGTTGTTGATCGCCAGAAGGCTGTTCCCCGGCGACAGTTCCGCCGCCGCAGCGGGGCTGTCCGGCGCGACTGCGGTGATCCCTATCGCGCCATCGAAGCCGAGCGCGAAACGGGCGGTTTCCTGATCGGCATATTGGGCCACGTCATTCAGCAGCAGGCCGGTCGTGGCGGCTTTTTGGTCGCAATAGGCGGCATTGGCACTGATCAGCCGAAAGCCGATGGCGTTCATCCGCTGGTCCAGCAGCTGCAGGCCCTTCAACGCCAATATCGTTTCCGCGCTAACCTCACCATCAGGCTTTTCCTGCGCCGACAGGGGCTGGGAAAAGCTCAGGACGAGGAGGAAAGGCCATATTCTGTTCATCATATATATCTAGCCAATCGCGCCTTGCGGCAGGTTGAACGCGCTCTGCATCGCGCTGGCGTTGAGGTTCCACCATGCCAGTGTCAAGGCTGAGCCGAACAATATAGCCGCAGCGATTTTCTGTAACAACGGCTGAACCTGGTCGGCATTGCCGAGATTGACCCCGACGATCGGCCCCAGGGCCCCGCGCATGCCGCCCGCCGGACCATGGGGCAGGGCATGGCTGACGATGACCATGGTGGCCGGCCCCGGCGTGAAACAAAACATCAGGTCGGCGACGACAAAAAGCAAGATGGTCTCGAGCGGCATTAATTTTCGGGCCTGTTTTCCTGATGAACTTTACAAACTTTACAGTATTATGAAAAATCACTCTGTTGACGAATTTTGCAGATACAGACAGCCGGGAATAACCCCGATATATGGCGGGAAAGTCGCGTTCGCAGCAGGGTGGATCAGCATTTTCCTGTTCATCGGGAGAGGCTACTAAATCCGGACGATGTAGGACAGCAAAACTGTGCGCAGCTCTGGCTAGCGCAAATTGTCCTTCAGAAAGTCCACCAGTGCATCGACCCGGGCCGGTCGCAGGCGGGACGGGGGCATGACAATATTGAGGGCGATATCGCCGATACGGCATCCCGGAAGAATATTGACCAGATCACCCGCGTCCAGTGCCTTCTGGCAGAGGAAATCGGGCAGATAGCCAATTCCGCGTCCGGCGATCAGCGCCGGCAGCATGACGTCGCCATTGTTGCTGCGGAACCGGCATTTGGGCCGCACATTGGTGATATGGCCATCAGGGCCGGTCACCGGCCAATGTTCTGGGCTCGGCGTGTTCGAGTAGATGAAGCAATCGTGATCACCCAGATCAGCCGGACTTTCCGGCTCGCCCTTGCGCTCGACATAGCTCGGGGCGGCGATGAAATAGCCGTCCATCCTGCGCAGCTTGATCGCTCTCAGGCTGCTGTCGGGGAGCGCGCCGATCCGGATCGCGCAGTCAAAACCTTCCTCGACCAGATCAACCCGCGCGTCATTGAGCTGCAGGTCGACGGTGATTTCCGGATAGGCGCACATGAAGTCGGCGATCACCGGTGCGAGATGCGACAGACCGTAGCTGAGCGGGGCAGCCAGACGCACCTGCCCCTGTAACAGATGCGTTGTGTCGCGAGCGGCTTCCATCGCTGCTTCACCGTCCATAGCGATCTGCCGCGCATGCGGGAGCAGCGCCTTGCCTGCGGTGGAAAGCGAAATCCTGCGCGAGGTGCGGTGAAACAGCACCGTGCCGAGCGACTCTTCCAGCCGCGATATGGCCTTCGAGATCGTCGGTTTGGACAATGCCAGTTCCTGCGCGGCAGCGGTAAAGCTGCCCAGCCGCGCAACCGCCGCAAAAATCGCCCAGGCTTCGTAATCGGGTAATGCCATGGCATCATATTAAACAAAAATGGAAACAATCAAATTCAATATCGGCTATTTCCGAAACACTGAGGTCGCCCTATCTCTTTCTCAAGCAGAGCGGAAACAAGGCCCGCTCGAACAGGAGAAATACAATGATGGAGAAACGAGAGTTCAAGGATCTGGCCCATGTCGACCATGAATGGCTGGAGGCCCGGCATCATTTTTCATTCGGCAATTATTGGGACCCGGCCCGCATGGGCTTCGGCCCGATCCGGGTGTGGAATGATGACGAGATCAAGCCGAAGACCGGATTTCCGATGCACGGCCACAAGGATATGGAAATCATCACCTATGTCCGCGAAGGGGCGATTACCCACCGCGACAATATGGGCAATGAAGGCCGTACCGAAGCTGGCGATGTCCAGGTGATGAGCGCCGGCACTGGCGTGATGCACAGCGAATATAATCTGGAGGACGACCAGACCCGTCTGTTCCAGATCTGGATCGAGCCCCGTGCAGCCGGCGGAGCGCCGCGCTGGGATGCGAAAGCCTTTCCCAGAGGCGACCGTTCCGGTCAGCTGGAAATCCTCGCCAGCGGTTTCGAGGAGGACATCAAGGGTGGTGCGCTGATGATAGGGGCGGATGCCCGCCTCTATGGTGCCACGCTTGGCGAAGGAACGACGATCGAGCACCAGATTGCCGATGGCGCCCATGTCTATCTGGTCGGTTCCACCGGTCAGGTCCGGGTCAATGGCGAACTGGTCGGTCCTCGCGATTCCCTCGCGATCCGGGACGTCTCGTCGCTGCAGATCGAAGCAATTGACAAGGCCGAATTTGTCTTTGTCGAAGCGTGGGAGCCCCAAGACTAACTCCCCGCGCCCGGAGGGACGCTCACAATCCCCTGACCCCTAGAGCGTCCCTCCAATTTCCCCGTCCATTCCATAGCAAAGGAACAATGTCATGACCCAGTCCAAGAATATCCTCCGCGTAGATGCCAGTGCCCGCAAAGCCGGCTCATCCTCCCGTGCCCTCACCGACGCCGTGATCGCAAGGCTGGCGCCGGACAATATTGTCACCCGTGATCTCTCCGAAGCTTTGCCCTTCGTGACAGAAGATTGGGTAGGCGCGAACTTCACCGATGAAAGTGCACGAACCGAAGGCCAAAAGGCCGAACTGGCCCTGTCGGATAGGCTGGTCGACGAACTTGTCGCAGCCGATACGCTGGTAATTGGCACGCCGATTTACAATTTTACCGTGCCGGCGGCGCTCAAGGCATGGATCGACCTTATCGCCCGCGCCCGCAAGACCTTCCACTATACCGCCAATGGTCCCGAAGGCTGCTGAAAGACAAGAAGGCCTATGTGCTGATTGCATCGGGCGGCACTGAAGTGGGCAGCGAGATCGACTTTGCCTCCGGCTATCTGCGTCATATTCTCGGTTTTGTCGGCATCACCGACGTGACGATTATCGCTGCTGACCAGCAGATGATGAAGGGCGAGGCGGCGCTCGACCAGGCGCTCGGACAAGTCGCTTCGATCTGATCGGCTTGCCGACCAGCAAAATCACATAGTCCGCCGGCCAACCGCCGGCGGACTTTTCGTTAAATATGGAAAGAACCATGGCAACCATGGCCGTATTGTGCCAACCTTATCCCGGGTCGCGCCAAAAATAATGGGGAATCCATGAAATTATTAAACAGAGCGGTGGCAATGGGCCTGACCGTTGCCGCGCTGGGCCCGACGTCCCTGATCTTTTCCGAAGCAGCAGTCGCGCAACGGCAGCAGCAGGGCGTGAATGGCTATAATGTGTCGGAAGTGCGGTTCAACGGCGGGCTGTTTCGGGAAACCGGGAGAGGGCACTGGACCGAATATGGTGCTGACGGCCGTGTGAAATTTACCTTCAACGAAACCGGCCGCGATGACTGGTCGGTCTATCTCAACGATCCTTCACGCAGCGTGCAGTTGCAGATCGATATCCACCGCAAGTGGATTCGCCTTGGCGACAACGGAGGTCCCAAGCGCGATTTTTATCCGATCGTCAGCGCCTATCGCAACGAGGGCGCGTGCGTTCGCCGTCGCCGGCTCCACGCGCCGTGACCAACGGCCGCAATGTCAAACAGGTGTTCTTCTCTGGCGGCAGCTTCAGACAGACCGGACCGCGGCGCTGGGCCGAATTTAACGATCGGGGGCAGGCCACGTTCCGTTTCACGGAAACCGGGCGTGATCAATGGTCGGTCTATCTGAATGACAGCTCACGCAATGTCCAATTGCAGTTGGATCTGCATCGCCAGTGGGTCGGCTATGGCCAGAACGGTGGTTCCAAGTCCGATCTGTACCGGATCACATCGACATCACGGCAAGGCACGGCGTCCCGTCCGGCTCCACCTCCGGCCAGTCGAACACGCGATGTGAATGCCGGACCAATCTGGAACCAGCAGGATGCACGCAGGAAATGTCCGGCCGTCGCCGCATCGCAGGGTGGCGAGTGGACCGGCCAGTGGCGGACCACTGTGCAAGGCAAGATGTCGGTCTGCGAGATCAGATTCTAGCGGACAGAAATGTTCGCGCCGGTCTCACCAACATGAAAAAGGCCCCGCTGGAGATAATCCGGCGGGGCCTTTTTTCATTCGCTTTCAGACGGGTAAGACTATTCGTCTTTGTCTTCGTCGCTCTGGGCGGCTTCGGTATCGCTTGCCTCGATGCCTTCACCCATGGTTTTCGCCATGTGGGAATCGCCGGTAGCGGCTTCATCGCCCTGGGCCAGTTCGGCTGCATGCTGTTCCTCGGAGCTATCCGCAGCAATCAGGGCTTCCTCGACCGGAGCTTCGCCGAACACATCCGCCGCAGTTGGCTCTGCATCGGCAGCCGGAGCGGTCGCCGCAGCATTGGCCACTTCTTCCGCCTTCAGATCAGCCGCAGCCTGCATTGCATCCAGCATTTTCTGCTGCTGCGCCCGCAGGGCTGCATCGCGGCTGGTTGCCGCAATACGCGCGCGGTTCATGCCCGCACCGGTACCGGCCGGGATCAGGCGACCAACGATCACGTTCTCCTTGAGACCGATCAGCTGATCCTTCTTGCCCTCGACAGCCGCCTGGGTAAGCACCCGGGTGGTTTCCTGGAAAGAAGCCGCAGAGATGAAGCTGCGCGTCTGCAGGCTCGCCTTGGTGATACCGAGGAGAACCGGCTTGCCGGCAGCAGGTTCCTGCTTCTTGGTCAGCTTGGCGTTATATTCCAGCATCTCTTCGAGATCGACCTGTTCGCCCGGCAGCAGCGTCGTATCGCCGCCATTGGTGATTTCAACTTTCTGCAGCATTTGACGAACGATCGTTTCAATGTGCTTGTCGTTGATTTTCACGCCCTGCAGACGATAGACTTCCTGGATTTCCGAAACGAGATATTCGGCCAGCGCCTCAACCCCGAGAACTTCCAGAATGTCATGCGGGTCCGGAGAACCGGAGACCAGGTTGTCGCCCTTCTTGACGAAATCGCCTTCCTGCACGTCGATGACTTTCGTCTTCGGCACCAGATATTCGACTGGTTCGCCTTCTTCCGGAACAATCGCGATCTTGCGTTTCGCTTTATAGTCGCGAACGAATTCAATCCGTCCGTCGATCTTGGCGATGATCGAATTGTCCTTCGGAATGCGCGCTTCGAACAGCTCGGCCACACGGGGCAGACCACCGGTAATGTCGCGGGTCTTCGCAGCTTCGCGAGAGACACGCGCCAGCACGTCACCGGCAGCAACCTTGGCACCGTCTTCGACGGACAGGGTTGCACCATTGGCGAGCATGTAGCGGCCAGCTTCTCCGCTATTCTCATCCAGCAGGGTGAGGCGCGGGCGAAGGTCTTCCTTATTGGCTCCACGGCCGGAAGCGCGATATTCGGTGATCACACGCTGTGCGATACCGGTGGCTTCATCGGTCTGTTCGGTCATCGTCTTGCCTTCGATGACGTCCTGGAACTTGATGACACCCGGCTTCTCGGTGATCATCGGCATGGTGAACGGATCCCATTCGGCCAGACGATCGCCCAGTTTCACCTTGGCGCCATCCTTGACCAGCACGCTGGTACCATAAGGCACCTTGTCGGCAGACCGTTCGCGACCGTCATTGTCGATCACGGCGATGATGCCGCTACGCGCCAGCGAGAGGAAACGACCGTTCTTGTCCTCGATAACCGGCATGTCGCGATATTCGACAACACCTTCTGCCACCGATTCCAGATTGGACTGCTCGTTGAGCTGTGCCGCGCCGCCGATGTGGAAGGTCCGCATCGTCAGCTGCGTGCCCGGCTCACCGATCGATTGGGCCGCAATAACGCCAACCGCTTCACCGATATTCACCGGTGTACCGCGGGCAAGGTCACGACCGTAGCAGGTGCCGCAGACGCCCATCTTGGATTCGCAGACCAGCGGCGAGCGAATGCGCGCGGACTGGATGCCGAGCTCCTCGATCACCAATATGGCGGCTTCGTCCAGCAGGGTGCCGGCCTTGATCACGACGCTGTCGTCTTTGCTGTCGACAATATCTTCGGCCATGGTCCGGCCAAGGATACGTTCGCCAAGCGAAGCGATGACCGAACCGCCCTGGACGATGGCTTTCATCTCCAGCGCATTTTCGGTGCCGCAATCTTCCTCGACGATCGTGCAATCCTGCGAAACGTCAACCAGACGACGGGTCAGATAACCCGAGTTGGCCGTTTTCAACGCCGTATCCGCAAGACCCTTACGGGCACCGTGGGTGGAGTTGAAATATTCCAGAACCGTCAGGCCTTCCTTAAAGTTCGAGATAATCGGTGTTTCAATAATCTCGCCGGAAGGTTTCGCCATCAGGCCGCGCATGCCGCCCAGCTGCTTCATCTGGGCTGGCGAACCACGGGCGCCGGAGTGGCTCATCATGTAGATCGCGTTGATCTCGCGTTCGCGGCCATGTTCGTCCTCTGGCGTCGCGGCCAGCTCGTCCATCATCGCGTTCGCAACCGTGTCACCACAGCGGGACCAGGCGTCGATCACCTTGTTATATTTTTCCTGCTGGGTGATCAGACCATCCTGATATTGCTGCTCATAGTCAGCCACCAGGGTGCGGGTTTCCTCAACCGTTGCATCCTTGGAATCCGGAATGATCATGTCGTCCTTGCCGAAGGAAATGCCGGCGCGGCAAGCGTGGCGGAAACCAAGGCCCATGATCGCATCGGCGAACAGGACGGTGTCTTTCTGACCGGTGTGACGATAGACTTGGTCAATCACGTCGCCGACTTCTTTCTTGGTCAGCAAGCGGTTGACGATGTCGAACGGCACCAGATGCGATTTCGGCAGACATTCGGCGATCAGCAGACGGCCCGGCGTGGTTTCGAAACGCTTGAGGATGGGGTTGCCTTCCTCGTCGGTTTGCGGAACCCGGGTGGTGATCTTGGAGTGCAGGGTCACCGCACCGATTTCCAGAGCCTGATGCACTTCGGCCATGTCGGCCAGCATCATGCCTTCGCCCGGCTCGCCTTTGCGATCCATTGTCAGATAATAGATACCGAGAACCATATCCTGCGAAGGAACGATGATCGGCTTGCCGTTGGCTGGCGACAGGATGTTGTTGGTCGACATCATCAGCACGCGCGCTTCCAGCTGGGCCTCGAGGCTCAGCGGAACGTGGACCGCCATCTGGTCACCGTCAAAGTCGGCGTTGAAGGCGGAGCAGACCAGCGGGTGAAGCTGGATGGCTTTACCTTCGATCAATACCGGCTCGAATGCCTGGATGCCGAGACGGTGAAGCGTCGGTGCGCGGTTCAGCATCACCGGATGTTCGCGGATCACTTCCTCAAGAATGTCCCAGACTTCCTTGCGCTCTTTTTCGACCCATTTCTTGGCCTGCTTGAGCGTCATCGAAAGGCCCTTGGCATCAAGCCGCGCGTAGATGAACGGCTTGAACAGCTCGAGAGCCATTTTCTTTGGCAGACCGCACTGGTGCAGTTTCAGCTCAGGACCGGTCACGATAACCGAACGGCCGGAATAGTCGACGCGCTTGCCGAGAAGATTCTGGCGGAAACGGCCCTGCTTGCCCTTGAGCATGTCGGACAGGGATTTCAGCGGACGCTTGTTGGCACCGGTGATGGTCCGGCCACGACGGCCATTGTCGAACAAAGCGTCGACCGATTCCTGAAGCATGCGCTTCTCGTTACGGACGATGATGTCCGGCGCGCGGAGCTCCATCAGGCGCTTCAGACGGTTGTTCCGGTTGATCACGCGACGATAGAGATCGTTGAGATCGGAGGTCGCGAAACGGCCGCCATCCAGAGGTACCAGCGGGCGCAGCTCGGGTGGAATCACGGGAATGATTTCGAGGATCATCCATTCCGGCTTGTTGCCCGAATCGATGAAGCTTTCGACCACTTTCAGGCGCTTTATGATCTTCTTGGGCTTCAGCGTCGACTTGGTCGTCCGCAGCTCTTCCATCAGATCGTCGCGTTCCTGCTTCAGGTCCAGGTCCTGCAGCATGATCTTGACCGCTTCTGCGCCGATGCCGGCGGAGAACGCGTCTTCACCATATTCATCCTGCGCTTCGAGCATTTCGTCTTCGGTCAGCAGCTGGAATTTTTCCAGAGCCGTCAAACCGGGTTCGATAACCACATAGCTTTCGAAATAGAGCACGCGCTCCAGCTGCTTGAGCTGCATGTCGAGCAGCAGGCCGATGCGCGACGGCAGCGATTTCAGGAACCAGATATGGGCGACCGGAGCAGCAAGGTCGATATGACCCATGCGTTCGCGGCGAACCTTGGTTACCGTGACTTCGACACCGCATTTTTCGCAGACGATGCCCTTGTATTTCATGCGCTTGTACTTGCCGCACAGGCATTCGTAATCCTTTACCGGACCGAAGATACGCGCGCAGAACAGGCCATCACGTTCCGGCTTGAAGGTCCGGTAGTTGATGGTTTCAGGCTTCTTAATTTCGCCAAAGGACCAGCTGCGGATACGCTCTGGCGAGGCAAGGCCAATCTGGATCTGGTCAAATGTTTCCGGTTTTGCGATCGGATTTGCAAAATTTGTTACTTGATTCATGTCTTAATTCCTCTTGGGCTTTCGCCCCAAATTTGAAATGCTGCGTGGTGTGAAACTAGCGCTTCACTCCGCCGCTATCGCAATCCCGTCGTCGTCTTCATCATCTTCGTCACCAAAGCTGGAGAGTTGGATGTTGAGGCCGAGCGACCGCATTTCCTTGACCAGAACATTGAAGCTTTCCGGAACGCCGGCTTCGAACGTATCGTCACCCTTGACGATCGCTTCGTAAACCTTGGTCCGGCCGATCACGTCATCGGACTTGACCGTCAGCATTTCCTGCAGCGTGTAAGCCGCGCCGTAAGCCTGCAGTGCCCAGACTTCCATTTCCCCGAAACGCTGTCCGCCGAACTGGGCTTTACCGCCGAGAGGCTGCTGCGTGACAAGGCTGTAGGGGCCAATCGAACGGGCGTGGATCTTGTCGTCGACCAGATGGTGCAGTTTGAGCATGTAGATATAGCCCACGGTCACCTTGCGGTCGAACTTGTCGCCGGTCCGTCCATCATAGAGATTGACCTGACCGCTGCGATCCAGACCTGCCAGTTCGAGCATGTCGGAAATATCGCTTTCATGCGCACCGTCAAATACCGGTGTGCCCATCGGAACACCGTGACGCAGATGACCGACCATTTCAACGATCTCGGAAGTGTCACGGCTGTCGATATCTTCGTGATATTGTTCGCCGTAAATGACCTTGAGCCGCTCCTTGACCGCATCCGGTGGCGGTGCTGCCTGTGGATCGGGGTTGGCAAGCTTCCATTCTTCCAGAGCTTCGGTGACCTGCTGGCCCAGACCACGTGCGGCCCAGCCCAGATGCGTTTCGAAAATCTGTCCGACGTTCATTCGCGAAGGCACACCCAGCGGGTTGAGCACGATGTCAACCGGTGTACCGTCTTCGAGGAACGGCATGTCTTCCTGCGGCAGAATCCGGGAGATAACCCCCTTGTTACCGTGACGGCCGGCCATTTTGTCGCCCGGTTGCAGCTTGCGCTTCACCGCGACAAAGACCTTGACCATTTTCAATACGCCAGGCGCCAGTTCGTCACCGCGTTCCAGCTTCTCGCGACGGTCTTCGAACCGTTCGTTGATCAGCTTGATCGCTTCGTCATATTGCTGACGGGTGGCTTCGAAATCGGACTGAACCTGATCATCCTTGACGGCGATCTTCCACCAGTCGACCTGTTCCAGTTCGGACAGGCTTTCCTCGGTGATCGTCGCACCCTTCTTCATCGGCTTGGGCGCGGAAGTCGCGGTCTGGCCGATCAGCATGTCTTTCAGCGTGTTGAAAGTTGCACGGTTGAGAATGGCGCGTTCGTCGTCGCGATCCTTGGTAAAGCGACCGATTTCCTCGCGTTCGATCGCCAGCGCACGTTCGTCCTTGTCGATGCCGTGGCGGTTGAAGACACGGACTTCGACGACCGTGCCGGCAACGCCCGGCGGCAGGCGCAGGGAGGTATCACGCACGTCGGACGCTTTTTCACCGAAGATGGCGCGGAGGAGTTTCTCTTCCGGCGTCATCGGCGATTCGCCCTTGGGCGTGATCTTGCCGACGAGAATATCGCCAGGCTCGATTTCCGCACCGATATAGACAATGCCTGCTTCGTCGAGATTGCGCAGCGCTTCCTCGCCGACATTCGGAATGTCGCGGGTGATGTCTTCGGGGCCAAGCTTGGTATCGCGGGCCATGACTTCAAATTCTTCGATGTGGATCGAGGTGAAGACGTCGTCTTTCACGATCCGTTCGGAGATGAGGATACTATCCTCGTAGTTGTAGCCATTCCAGGGCATGAAAGCGACGAGGCTGTTCTTGCCGAGTGCCAGTTCGCCCATGTCTGTGGACGGACCGTCGGCGATCGTGTCGCCCTGCTGGACGATTTCGCCGACCTTCACCAGCGGACGCTGGTTGATGCAGGTGTTCTGGTTGGACCGCTGGAATTTCTGCAGCGTGTAGATGTCGACACCGGATTTGCCGGCTTCGACAGCGCCCGATGCGCGGATGACGATACGGGTGGCGTCCACCTGATCGACGATGCCGGCGCGGCGGGCCGCGATGGCTGCGCCAGAGTCGCGGGCCACGGTTTCTTCCATGCCGGTTCCGACAAACGGTGCTTCGGCTTTCACCAGAGGCACAGCCTGACGTTGCATGTTCGATCCCATGAGCGCGCGGTTGGCGTCATCGTTTTCCAGGAAAGGAATGAGCGAGGCAGCAACCGAAACCAGCTGTTTCGGGCTGACGTCCATCAGCGTGATGATGTCGCGCGGCGCCATCAGGAATTCGCCAGCCTGACGCGAGGAAACGATTTCTTCGACGAAGCTGCCGTCTTCGGTCAGCTCGGCATTTGCCTGGGCCACGGTGTGCTTCTGCTCTTCCATGGCGGAAAGATAGACAACGTCATTGGTGACCTTGTTGTCCACGACTTTCCGGTATGGCGTTTCGATAAAGCCGTACTGGTTGACGCGGCTGAACGATGCCAGCGAGTTGATCAGACCGATGTTCGGCCTTCCGGCGTTTCAATCGGGCAGATACGGCCATAATGGGTCGGGTGAACGTCGCGGACTTCAAAGCCGGCCCGTTCACGGGTCAGACCACCGGGGCCCAAGGCTGATACGCGGCGTTTATGGGTGACTTCCGAAAGCGGATTGGTCTGATCCATGAACTGCGACAGCTGCGAGGAGCCGAAGAATTCGCGAACGGTAGCAACCGCAGGCTTCGCGTTGATCAGATCGTTCGGCATCACGGTGGATACGTCGACGCTGCTCATGCGCTCCTTGACGGCGCGCTCCATGCGGAGAAGGCCGACGCGATACTGGTTTTCCAGCAGCTCGCCAACCGAACGGACACGCCGGTTGCCGAGATTATCGATGTCATCGACTTCGCCCTTGCCGTCTTTCAGATCGACGAGGGTTTTGACAACGGCGAGAATGTCTTCCTTGCGCAGGATCGTATAATCAGCAGGCGCATCCAGCTCGAGACGCATGTTGAGTTTGACACGGCCCACGGCGGACAGGTCATAGCGTTCCGGATCGAAGAACAGGCCTTCGAAAAGAGCTTCTGCGGTTTCGCGCGTTGGCGGTTCGCCAGGACGCATGACGCGGTAGATGTCGGACAGGGCGCCGTCGCGGTCTTCGGCCTTGTCGACCTTCAGCGTGTTGCGGATCCATGGACCGGTTGTGACATGGTCGATGTCGAGCAGTTCGAGCGCGTCGATGCCGGCACCGTCAATCTTCTCGAGATTTTCGGCGGTCACTTCGTCGCCGCTTCGATGTAAATCTCGCCGGTTTTCTCGTTGATCAGGTCAAAGGCGCTGTAGCGACCGAAAATTTCCTCGGTCGGGATGACGATGTTTTTCATGCCATCGGATTCGGCTTTCTTGGCAGCGCGCGGGGTGATCTTGGTCGCCGCTTCAAAAACGACTTCTCCGCTCTGCGCGTCGACAATGTCAAAGGTCGGCTTGATGCCGCGCCATTGTTCGGCGACGAAAGGAATGGTCCAGCCGTCTTTCGCGCGCTTGTAAACGATGCGCTCGTAGAACAGGTTGAGGATATCTTCTTCCGAATAGCCCTGCTTGACGATCTTGACGATTTCGGCGCTCTTGGTGCGGCCTTCGTCTTCAATCTTGCCGCCGTTGAATTCGATCGCGCCCATGGGTTCGCGGATCGTGATCAGATTGCCGTCAATCTCGAGAATTTCGGCAGGCTGTTTCATGCCGCTGACACGAACCATCTCGCCGACCTTGAAATCAGGCTTCTTCTCTTTGACTTCCAGAATCGCGTCACCCAGCGAACGCAGCAATGCGGTCACCGGCAGCTTGCGCTTGCGGTCGATACGGACGTTGACGATATCTTTGGCGTCAAATTCAAAGTCGAGCCAGCTGCCGCGGTATGGAATAACGCGGGCGGCGAAGAGGAATTTGCCGGACGAGTGGGTCTTGCCGCGGTCATGGTCAAACAGCACACCGGGCGAACGGTGCATCTGGCTGACGATAACGCGCTCGGTGCCGTTGATGACGAACGTGCCGTTCTTGGTCATCAGAGGCATGTCGCCCATATAAACGTCTTGTTCTTTGATATCGAGAACCGAGCGTGCTTCTGTTTCGGGGTCGACCTCGAACACGATCAGGCGAAGGGTCACCTTCATCGGCGCGGCATAGGTGATGCCCCGCTGACGGCATTCCTCGACATTATATTTGGGATCTTCGAGCTGATAGTTGACGAAGTCCATTTCGGCGGTGCCGGCAAAATCGCGGATCGGAAAAACGCTGCGCAGCGTCTTTTCGAGGCCGGAGACATATCCGATCGAAGGATCCGAACGCAGGAACTGCTCATATGATTCGCGCTGAACCTCGATGAGATTCGGCATTTCGATGACTTCGTGGATGTCGCCGAAGATCTTGCGAATACGCTTCTTGCGGGTGGGGGTCGGAGCCGTCGTTTTGACCGAAGCTGCTTGGGTAGCCATATAGTTTTGCCTTCTCGCCATCGCCGGAAAACCGGCGGAAAATCAAAATGTGGAGGCGCTTCAAGACAACAAAAGCCGCATGTCTCCCGAAGCGGGAAACTGCAGCTTTTTAGCGTCCTGAAAACCGTGCAAATTTCATTTCTTCTGGCGCGCCGCGCGACTGCACGCCCTGTCTCGAAATCTGTGGTGAGCGCGGGATATAGGGAGATAGCGGCTTTGGGTCAAGAGGCGTGTCCGAGATTGGCGTGCCGGAGACACCGACATTGTGGCGGTTGCGCTCAATCGCGCTTCGGATCGCTCCGGTTCTGCCATCTTGCCGATCCCCAGACGCGGATCAGCCGGTCGACGCGGTCCCTGAAAGCTCCGGTCAGGTCGCCGGCGCCGGCGCATTGTTTCTTTTCGACCATACAGGCCTCGCCGGTGTCGAGCCGCAGCGAAGTAAGCGTCGAGGCGCCTTCGGCGATGCCGATCTGTGTCGGCCGTTCGAGGTCGCCGACCGTCATCAGCACGGGTTTTACCGGGATCTCCGGTTTTGGCCCTTGAGCAGCGACAATATGATGGCGCGATAGTCGCTCATGCCAATCGGGCCGCTGGCCTCAACGCCCGGGCGGTTGGTGACCAGAAAGGTGCCATATTGGCGAATGTTGATATTGTGGCCATGGCCGAGAAATCCGTCCTCGAACAGGTCTTCGCCATGGTCGCCGGTAACGACAACCACGCTGTCCTCCCACAGGCCGTCCCGCTTCAGGCGGGAAACCAGAATGCCAAGTTGCTGGTCGGAATAGTGGACCGCGTTCCAGTAGGTCCGCTGCAGCCGGTCCCGGTTACCGGCGTTGATCTCGGGCCGGGGCAGGGGCCTGTCGGTCAGTTTGACGGGCATTCCCTCGTGAAAATAGGGGAAATGCGGAGACTGGAAATTGAAATAGAGAAATTGCGGTTGCTGCCATTTCGCGGGCTGCCGATATTCTTCGGCAAAGGCTTTCAGCAGATGTTTCTCGTCGACCAGGATCGAACCCTGGGCACCATTGCCGAAAGCGCGCAGATGTTTCAACTTCTCGCCATCGATAAAGATATCGGCATTCTCGCGCATGCCGACGGTCTCCGAAATATCACCGAAATCTTCCGGCTGCCCGGAAAAGACAGCGATTTCATAGCCGCTGGACTTGAGTTCGCGGAACAGCGAGGGCGATCCGTCTGCCGGTTGCAGGGCCCCGCCAAACAGCGATTTGAGCGATGCGGTGGTAAAGCCGACATGGCTGAAAGCCGGAGAGACAAGGCTGCCGGATTCGGCAATGGATTCGAGATTGGGCGCAACCGGCTTGCCATCGATGCGCTTGCCAATCACGTCATAGCGCGCGCTCTCCATGACGATCAGGATCAGATGTGGACGTTTGCCCGTTATCAGGGGGCCGGCGGTTGCGTTGGCATGGGCGCCAGTTCCAGATCGCCGCCATAGCCATCCTCATCGATTCCGTTCCCAGGGATATCCAGCGCCAGCGGATAGCGGGCGCTGTTGAACGGATGCCGGTCCGGCATGCTGGAGACCCAGCCATAGCCGTCACGGTCAAAGTCGGTAATCTGGTTGGCTGCCTGCGTGAACAGCCCCCAGGCGAGCGTGCGGTTGAGACCATTTTCACATCGGCTGATGCCGCCGGCACCGCGATCGCCAGCAGAAGCGTCGAGACGAATGCAAGCATGGCCCGGCGGCCATGCGCCGGCCATGGTAAATGTCCGGCGCGCACCGGATATTTGCGCGACAGCAGGCGGAACAGGAAAATATAGGCGCACAGGCCGACAAACAGTGCGGCGAGGCCGAGCACAATCTCGTTCGAGGCAAATAGCAGCGCATCGGTCAGACTGCCGCCGCCGAGATTGGCCATCAGTGCGAAACTCATCGTGTCGCTGAAATATTGGTGCAGCTGGAAAGTAAGAGCGAGCAGCAGGACATAGGTTCCCCCTGCAATCGTCACCAGCAGGAACAACGGAGGCCAGGACCTCCGGCTGCGGAACAGCCGGACGATGATCCACCAGATGCCGAAAAGCAGCAACGCCATCGCAGAGAAATAGCCGGCAAGGAAGATCATGCGCTCGGTCAGCGTGTCGACCGCCTGCGACTGGCCGAAACCACCGGTGAAAAGTCCGTATTTGCGGTCGGCTAGGGCGAGCTCGAGCGCTGCAAGCACCCCCATCAGCCCGAGAATTATTCCGGTATAGAGCTTGGCCGGCAAGTCACCTTTGGTGAAGAAATCTCTCATCCGCCTGTTTCTTGATCCCCGCCTCTTGTCCGGGGTGGAGGCCTAGCAGAATCAGGTAAAAGGCAGGTTAAGCACAGGAAGGCCGGCCTTGGCGTTTGTCGCTGGCGTTCAGCAGTCGCCGAAATCCTTCATCAGCACCACCTTGCGCACCATCTCGGGATCGTAGGCCACCTGCCCGTCGAGGATCAGCATGGCGAGACCGTGGACCAGCGACCATGCGTGAAGAGCGGCAGCCGCCCGCTGGTCCTTCGGCATATCGTCCGGCATGGTTGCGGCGATGCCGGCGCGCAGCTGGTAAAAGGCCTCGCCCATCGCGGTAGGATCATCGGCAGCCAGATCGACCTGGCCGACGCGGTTGTAGATCAGTCGCAACAGGGCGGGGTGTTCGACCGCCCATTTGACATAGGTTACGCCGACTTCGCCGAAACCGTCGCGGCCGCCGCCGGCTTTCGCGGCCGCCTCTGCCTGGTTCCCGCCGAGCCGGTTGAGGCCCTCCAGCGCCAGCGCATCCAGCAGGGCATCCTTGTTGGGAAAATGCCGGTAAAGCGCGGTGGCCGAGACCCCGAGATCGCGGGCAAGGGCACGCAGGCCAAGATCCGGTTGCTCCT
Organism: Sphingopyxis sp. BSNA05; assembly: GCF_013265645.1. Lineage (NCBI taxonomy): Bacteria > Pseudomonadati > Pseudomonadota > Alphaproteobacteria > Sphingomonadales > Sphingopyxidaceae > Sphingopyxis > Sphingopyxis sp. BSNA05. Next base: position 100,370 of record NZ_PYIA01000074.1, read on the forward strand.
GATTTTCCAGTCGCTCCATCCCCAATTGCAGCGCCGCAGCGCGCAGATCCCCGTGATGATAGGGCCCGCTCACTGGAAGGATTGGAAGCATGTTCCACCTTCCGCCACTCTTATGTTGACACTGTTATCATTGTCGGTCATGTTAACAGCATAAACATTGCGACTCGGTTTGCCAAGCTGGAAGAGAGGATATTGCCAATGATGCACGCAATTTCCTTTGCATGGTCCAAATCGTCTGTCGCCGACTGACAGCTGTTTCAACCCGGAAGGAAATATCCATGGCCTCTGTAATTGAAAAACTATCCGTGCCGCCGTTACGCCCGTCATGGGCGCCGTGTCGAGCTTCAACCGCAAGCGGCTGGAAAAGCCCGAGGGCGGGCATCCCTATCTGACTGGTGTGCACAAGCCGATGACCGAAGAGGTGACGCTGGCGGACCTGGACGTAGACGGCGAAATCCCGGCCCAGCTTGACGGTCGCTACCTGCGGATCGGGCCCAATCCGGTCCAGGCACCGGACGAGGCGAGCTACCACTGGTTCACCGGTGACGGCATGGCCCACGGCATCCGGATTGCCGGTGGCAAGGCGGAATGGTATCGCAACCGCTGGATCCGGTCGAACAAGGTGAGCGATGCGCTGGGCGAAGAGCGCAAGCCGGGCACCCGCAAACCGCGCACCGATAATGCCAATACCAATATCGTCGGCATCAACGGCCGGACCTTCGCGATCGTCGAAGCGGGGGATTTCCGGTGGAAATGTCTGCAGAACTGGACACAATTGCGCATAATCCGTTCGATAATACACTGAATCACGCCTTTTCCGCCCATCCCCATCTCGATCCGGCCACCGGCGAGATGCACGCCATCTGCTATGACGCGCCGGTGATGGACAAGGTCTGGCATGTGGTGCTGGACAAGGACGGGAAGGTCCGCCGCGAGGAACCGATTCCGGTGCGCCAGGGGCCATCAATCCACGATTGCCAGATTACCGAAAATCATGTGCTGGTTTTCGATCTGCCGGCGACTTTCTCGATGAAGCGGATGCTCGCCGGATTCGAATTCCCCTATGACTGGAATCCCGACCATGGCGCGCGTGTCGGTCTGTGCCCGCGCGATGGTCTGGGCATGGAAACCATCTGGTGCGAGCTGGACGAGCCCTGCTACGTCTATCATCCTGCCAATGCCTTCGAAACCGCCGACGGCAAGGTGATTGTCGATGTTGTGGTGCACGAAAGCACCTACGCACGAACAACCTTCGGTCCGGGCGGCGAATGGTCACGGCTGGAACGCTGGACCGTCGATCCGGTGAGCAAGAAAGTCGACCGCAAGATTCTGGACGACCGGGCGCAGGAATTCCCGCGCTATGACGAGCGGAAAACGATGCAGCCCTATCGCTATATCTACGATATCGCGCTGGCGGGCCGTCCCGATGAACTGGACATGGCGGGCACCGAATTGTTCAAACATGATCTGGAAGAGGGCAGCAAGCTGGTGCGCGACTTCGGTCCGGATCGCCACCCTGGAGAATTTGTGTTCGTGCCCCGCTCGCCGGATGCGGCCGAGGACGAGGGCTGGCTGATCGGTTTGGTGATCGATGCGGCGCAGGAAAAACCGAATTGCACATCCTTAACGCGGATGATTTTGTTGGCGAGCCGCAGGCGGTGATCCATCTGCCGCATCGCATCCCGCCTGGGTTCCACGGCAACTGGGTGGCGGGCTAGGTTTTCCTGCTGCTGGAGTTCCGCCTGTAGCGGTCCTTCGACGAGCTCCGGACGAACGGAATGGGTCGTCAATTGACCGGTTCAGGGCGAACGGGTCTGGCTACAGCAATTCTATAAACCGCGCTGCCTCGCTGGCGGCGCGGTTAGCGGTCCTTTCGAGATTGGCGTGAAAGTCGCCGGAACTGTCGCTGTTGGCGCCGTCGGTTACTGCCTTGATCCCGGCCCAGGGGATGTCGAGCAGCGTGGCAATCTGGGCGACAGCTGCGGTCTCCATGTCGACCAGATCGGCCTGCAAGACATCGCGCAAATAGCCTGAGCGATCGGGGCATTTGACGAAACAGTCGGCGGTGGCGATGCGGGCATGAGGAAGGTCGAACCCATTTGGCTGGGCTAGTGCTGCAAACGGAGACCAGTCGGCCGGGCCAATCGGCCATGCGCCCGCATCATAGTGGGTAAAGCCTTCATGGTCGCCAAATCTTTCCAGCGTGCCATAGTCGGCTTGCAGGCTTTGGTGCAGATAGAAACAGTCCCCGTCTATGTCGCTCACCTGTCCCGCTGTTCCGATAACAAGGAATAGATCCGGTTTGAAATGCTGCCGCAAAACATCGCGGCAGCACCTGCATGGACCTTGCCGATACCCGAACACATGATCGCAAGCTTGGCCGCGACCTTGTTCAATCTTGGATGATCGACCGTCCGGTAATCGCCGAAAGGGCTGCCATGCCTGGCAGCGTTGTGACCGCGCAGAAACGCATCGGCTTCATCTTGGACGCCGGTTATGACCGCTATTCGATCAATCTGGGGTTGGAGATCAATCACCGGCAAAGACCATCAGGGTCATTGGCTTTACCCCTGCGGCGGCAAGGTTCTCCGCGCCGCCGAGATCGGGCAGGTCGACAATGAACAGTGCCCGTTCGACCACGGCACCCTGGCCACGGAGCAACTCCACGCCCGCCATGGCGGTGCCGCCGGTGGCCAGCAGATCGTCGACCAGCAGCACCCGCTGTCCTGGCCGGATCGCGTCGTCGTGCATCTCGATCCGGTCCGTGCCATATTCCAGCGCATAGTCGATGCTCACCGATTTTCCGGGAAGCTTGCCCGGCTTGCGCAGCATCACCTTGCCCTTGCCGAGCGCATAGGACATTGCCGCCGAAACGATGAAGCCGCGCGCCTCTATACCGGCGATCAGGTCGAAACTGTCGGGGTCGACCAGCGCAATCATCCGGTCGATGGTCTGACGAAAGGCAGGGCCGTCGAGCAGCAGCGTGGATACGTCGCGAAACTGGATACCCGGTTTCGGATAGTCGGCTATCGTGCGCACCAGCGCGGCGAGATCTTCATTGTCGGTCATGCGCGGGAGTCTAGAGCGGCGCGAGGCCTCTGCAAGGAAAAAGGCGCGCGTTCAGATTTTCATCGCGTAGCGCCGGCGGGGATCGCCTTTTGCCAGATAGCGCGACACGAAAAACATCGCGACCGCCAGGATCGCCAGATTGGTGGCGATGAAGCTCAGCCAGAATTGGGCAGGGGTCAATGTGTTGACGAGGCCGAAGCGGGGATTGGTCGAAAGCTGGCTGACGCCGGCCATCAGCAACCCTGCATAAGAGAAAGGGAAGCGGATCTGGTGATTGCGCAGCCATGCCGGATCGCGCGTCCTGCGCCATTTGAACAGGGCGAAAATCCCGACAAAGGCGCTGACTCCGCCAACCAGGATGAACAGGTGGAAAAAGCCCCAGCCGCTGTCGCCAAATTCCAGCACCGTTGCCGGCACGAATATGACTATACCGGTGGTAACCATCATCGCGGTGACATAGACGCAGGCCCAGAACCGGTGGCGCCTGTCACCCTTGGGCAGCGAGAATACGACCATCCCGGTGACAATCGCGACGACAGCAGCGATCACATGAATTTGAATGAGTAGCGGAAATGTGAACATCCGGTGCCTCCGATCCTGGTCGAAACCAATATCGCCCAGAATATACCGGTGCACCATTTTAGTCAAAGCTGGGAAGGGAAGTGTCCACCCTGTAGATTGTCGCTGACAGGAGCGAGTGCCGGCGCCCGGCGGTCAAACCCCGGGACGGCCTGCCCAAAATAAAAAAAGGGGCGGCTCCCGAACCGGAAGCCGCCCCAAATTTTGCAATAAACCGTCAGGCTTATTTGAGTTCGACGGTACCGCCGGCTGCTTCGATCTTCGCTTTGATTTCTTCAGCTTCGGCTTTGGCAACGCCTTCCTTGATGGCTTTAGGCGCGCCTTCGACGAGGGCTTTGGCATCGGTGAGGCCCAGAGCGGTAATCGCACGGACTTCTTTAATCACCTGGATTTTCTTGCCGCCGTCGCCGGTCAGGATTACGTCAAATTCGGTCTGCTCTTCAGCAGCTTCGCCGCCGCCTGCAGCAGCAGGACCAGCAACAGCAACTGCAGCAGCAGCGGAAACGCCCCACTCTTCTTCCAGTGCTTGGACAGTTCAGCCGCTTCCATGACGGTGAGTTTCGAAAGTTCTTCGACCAGTTTTGCAATATCAGCCATTTTAAATACGCTCCAATTTTCTAAATATTTGAGAAGTTAAATTCATTCACCCGTAGCAGCATAAGCGCTGGTTACGCGTGCAACACTGGTCGCCGGCTCGACGAGAACCCGTGCGATCTTGGTTGCTGGTGCCTGAAGCAGGCCAACAATCGTTCCGCGCAGTTCGTCAAGCGAAGGCATGGATGCCAGTGATTTGACGCCAGCTTCGTCGAGAAGGGTGTCGCCCATTGCGCCGCCAACGATTTCCAAACGGTCGTTGGTTTTTGCAAATTCCACTGCGATTTTTGCAGCGGCCACCGGATCATCCGATGTGGCAAGCGCGACCGGCCCCGTCAGCATATCTGCTATAGGGGCATAGTCGGTACCTTCCAGAGCCAGCTTGGCAAGGCGGTTTTAGAGACTTTGAAGCTTGCGCCTTCGTCCCGCATTTTCGTCCGCAGCGCCGTTGATTGCGCGACAGTCAGACCCAGGTTGCGTGTCACCACGACCACCCCGGCCTCTTTGAAAAGTGCGTTCAGAGCGGCAACCGCTTCGATCTTTTGACCACGATCCATATTTTGCTCCTTCACGTGGATGGGGGCCGAAACCCACATCCGATTCAAGTTATCGTCATCCTGAACTTGTTTCAGGACCCCGGGAGGCAATGTGCGTCCCCGAGAGATGCTGAAACAAGTTCAGCATGACGAGCGAAAGGACTGATCGAAACCAATCCTGTATAATCCGAAGGGGGGGTTTTGGCCGCTCTGCCGCGTTAGAAAACGCTGGCTGCGTGCCCGTGTGTCTCCACACGAAAAACTGATCCCCGTCTAGGCTGGAAATTAAGAGGGCCAAATTACCCTCACCGGCTGTCTCGGACGGAAATTGTGATTCTTTTGACGGAAGCACAATTTGTAGGGGAGCCATTAACGGGATTCTCCGCAATGTCAATGTTCCGCTGCGATTTTGCGGCGTGCCTATTCCCCTCTCCCGTGAGGGAGAGGGATGTGGAGACTTGGCAACTTGTTGCCTAGTCGTAGCTGGGTGAGGGTGTTCCGGGCCGTCGAGGGCAGAACACCTCATCCAACTGCGCCTAATCCGCTACGCGAATAAGGCTTCGTATCCTTCTCCCTCGCGGGAGAAGGTTTACCGATCCCGCTGCAGCACCCCCGCTTCAATCTCGTAATAGTCCCCCTTGTCGGCGACGAAGATATGGCTCCAGATTTTCGTGCCGGTCGGCTGGTCGAGACAGCCCATGGCGATGGCGATCTTATCGTGGTGGATCGGGTCCCAGAACAGGAAGGACCCGCAGGTGTCGCAGAAGCCGCGGCGGACTTTTTCCGAGGATTGATACCAGCGGATATGGTCTTCGCCCTGGATGGTGACGGCGCTGGTCGGCACGTCGATCGAGGCCCAGTAATGGCCGGACTGCTTGCGGCACTGGCTGCAGTGGCAGGCGTCGGCCTCGGGCAGGTCACCGGCGACTTCGATCTGGATGGCGCCGCAGAGGCAGGAACCTTGTGCATATTTTCCTCCCGCGAGTTGTTCGGGAGCAATATTACCGGAAAACGGGTGCGCTTTGAAAGCCGGAAATTGCGGGTCGCGGCTCAGATGCGTCTTACGTCCACTTTCTGCTCGACCATTTGCATGCTGCCGAAGGCCGTCAGGAAAGAGACGTCGGTGGCGTCGCGGCCGATGCCGATGACCGCCATATCCGATGCCTGCGCCATGCCGGTGGGGTCGATCAGGTGCCAGCGGCCGTCGAGAAATATTTCGGCTACGGCGTGGAAATCCTGCGGGCGGACGTCGGGCGCATAAGTGCTGGCAAAGCGGGCCGGGATATTGGCGGCGCGGGCCATGCTGATCAATATATGGGCATAGTCGCGGCACACGCCCTTGCGCGCGTCAAAGCTTTGCCGGGCGTTGCTGTTGGCATTGTCGACATCCGAGCCATAGGTCATGGTCTGCCCGATATAATCGGCCATCGCCGACACGAGCGGGCCGCCGGTCAGGCCGGGAAATTCTCCGGCCACCAGTTCGTCAAAGGCATGGACCGAGCAATAGAGCGAGTTGAACAGATAAGGCACGGCCTGGCCGGGCAAGTCATTCAGCGCGGTCGCGGGCAGGGTGGCAAAATCCGGGGTGGCCCGATCGATCGCGACCTGCGCGGCATAGGAGACGGTGAGCTGTTCCTGCTGCGTGGTCCACAATCTTGTGCCGATACCGTCATGGGCCGGGACCACCGCTTGGCTGTTGGCCGGTCCGATATGGATGTCCGTGCGGGTGAGTGTCTGGTCGGGTGTCGCCGCCGCCTCGAGCTGGACCAATATCGTGCAGGGCGCGGGCAGGCGGTAGCTGAGGTCCGCGCTGATCTGCAAGTGGGTCATGTCGGTCCTTCTAAAATTATCGCGCATGAAAAAAGGCCGGGATCGCGCCCGGCCTTTTTCTATAAGCTTTGTGTATCATCCCTGCTCGCGCCGGGATGGGCCATATCAATCAGGCGCCTTCGATCTCGCCGAGATCGATTTTCAGGCCCGGGCCCATGGTCGTGCTTAGACCGACCTTGCGGACATATTTGCCCTTGGCGCCGGCTGGCTTTGCCTTGATCACGGTGTTGACCAGCGCATCGAAATTCTTGCGCAGATCGGCTTCGGAGAAGCTGACCTTGCCAATGCCGTTGTGGATGATACCCGCTTTTTCGACGCGATATTCGATCTGGCCGCCCTTGGCATCCTTGACCGCTTGCGCAACATTCGGGGTAACCGTGCCGAGTTTCGGGTTCGGCATCAGGCCTTTTGGACCCAGAACCTTACCGAGACGGCCGACAACGCCCATCATGTCCGGGGTTGCGATGATGCGATCATAGTTGAGATCGCCGCCCTGCATGGCTTCCATCAGGTCTTCGGCACCAACCGTGTCAGCGCCCGCTTCCCGGGCTTCGTCCGCTTTCGCATCCTTGGCAAATACTGCAACCCGGGCGGTCTTGCCGGTTCCGGCTGGCAGCGAGACCACGCCGCGGACCATCTGGTCGGCGTGGCGGGGATCAACGCCGAGATTGATCGCGACGTCGAGCGTCTCGTCAAATTTCGAGTCGGCAGCCAAGCCTTTCAGCGTCTTGATAGCTTCATCGATGCTGTACAGTTTTCGCGATCGACTTTCTCGTTGATCGCCTGCATTTTTTGGAGAGTTTCGCCATGTTCTTATCCCTCCACCACATCTACGCCCATCGAGCGTGCGGTGCCTGAAATGATTTTCATAGCCTGGTCAATGCTGTTGGCATTGAGGTCGGCCATTTTCGTTTCGGCGATTTCCTTGATCTGCGAAGCCTTGATCGACCCGCCGGAAGTCTTGCCCGGTTCGCTCGAACCCTTTTTCAGCTTGGCAAGCTTCTTGATCAGATAGCTGGCCGGAGGCGTCTTGGTTTCGAAGGTAAAGCTGCGATCGCCATAGACCGTGATCTTGGTCGGGATCGGCGTGCCTTTTTCAAGCTTGTCCGTAGCCGCGTTAAACGCCTTACAGAATTCCATGATATTAACGCCGCGCTGACCCAGTGCAGGGCCGATTGGCGGGGATGGATTTGCAATACCGGCTGGTACTTGCAAATTGATATAACCATCAATTTTCTTAGCCATTTGGCAGTCCTTTCATTCTTTCGGTCCTTCGACAAGCTCGGGATGAGCGGGTCTCCGAAACCTCAAATTAAGCGGTCAGACAGAAGCCGAAACTTCCTCCCGCGGTGGTATTCGGCAGCTGAAAGCCACCAAATTCTGTTGTGCTCCGGACTTGGGTCCGAAGCATGAAAACTAGCTGATCAGGTCGACTTCGCCGAAGTCCAGTTCGACCGGGGTTGCGCGACCAAAGATGGACACGGAAACCTTGACCTTGTTCTTGTCGAAATCCAGTTCCTCGACAATGCCGTTGAAGCTGTTGAACGGGCCGGATTTGACCTTGACCTCGTCGCCGATTTCATAAGCGACCGTGATCCGTTCTTTCGGAGCGTTGGCGGCTTCTTCCTTGGTGTTGAGAATGCGGGCCGCTTCGGCTTCGCTGATCGCCTGCGGCTTGCCGCTGCTGCCGAGAAAGCCGGTTACCTTGGGCTGGTTCTTGACCAGGTGATAGACATCATCGGTCATTTGCAGCTTGGCCAGAACATAGCCGGGGAAGAATTTCCGCTCCGACTGGATCTTCTTGCCGCGCTTGACTTCGGTGATGGTCTCGGTCGGGACTTCGATATCCTCGACCAGCTCGGTCAGGCCAAGACGCTTGGCGTCCGCCTCAATGGCTTCCTTGACCTTGTGTTCAAAGCCCGAATAAGCGTGAATGATGTACCAGCGTGCCATGCGAATAACCTAAAAAACTGAGTGGGGCGCTTAGGCAAGGCTGAGGAGCCAGGCCACGATCCCGTTAAAACCGAATCAACGCCGAGAAAAACAGACCAAGAATGGTGGTCATGATCAGCACGAGGATCGCCGTACGGACGGTCTCGGGCCATGTCGGCCAGACGACCTTGTTGGTCTCGGCCTTGACCTGATTCATGAATTCGCCTGGATTGACTTTCGCCATGCTTGATTCCCTAAAATTTCTCGCCGGTTTCCACATAAACTCCGGGTGTCAGTCATTTGACTGTGTTCGGATATATGCATGGTTTCGGAAAGAACCAGCCCTTTATACCCAGATTCCCGGATTCGCAAGAAAAAGAACCGGATTTTACCGGACGGTCGCCGCTTTGATCAGCGAGCCGATCCACGGGAGATGCTCGCGGCCGACAAATAGCTGGTCTGCAATGACATAGGAAGGCGATTCGAAAATGCCGGATTCTTCTGCCTCGGCGCGGATGGAATCCAGCGTTTCACGGGCCGACTGCATGTCGGGAAGAGCAAGGTTCACATCTGACAACAGGCCCGCGACCACCGCCTCGTCATCAAGGTCCGCCTGATCCGTCCAATAGGCATCAAAGGCGGCGCGGAGAAACGGCACCGGGTCACCGTCCAGCCCGGCCAAGGCGGCAAGAGCAGCACCGCTACCCGCCGGAGCCTGAGCGAAATGCATCTCCCGCCCCTGAACCGCAGCATAATGCAAATGGGTGTCGCGCCGGGCGATGGCGCGGACGCGGCGATGGCGCTCGCCGACCGTCTCGTCGGCCTGTTCTTCGGGGATCACAAAGGGGCGGACCGCAAAAGGCCGCCAGTCGACCGGAACGCCGGTGTCCTGCGCCAGAGCCAGTGTCGGTTCTAACGCAAGGAAGGAAGCCGGCGATTTGAAATCGATGAAGACCTTCAGCATGGCAATGCCTCCGCGCCATCAATTTCGTAAGCGATGTCGGGCGCCGGACCTTTGCGGCCCTGCAGGTGCCAGCGGACATAAGGGAGATGTTCACGGCCAAACAGGATGGTGCCGTCAAAGACATAGGTCGGCACGCCGTAAATCCCGCTCGGGTGGAGCTGCGTTTGCAGAGCGTCATGCTGCGCACGACCCTCGCCGTTGACGAAAGCCGCAAAGCCGGTCGAGTCGATACCGGCCTGTTCCAGGCAGGCCTCGACCACCGCAACATCCTCGATATCAAGCTCCCGCCGCCAGAAGGCGGATAGACCGCTTCAAAATAGTCACCCAGGCGGTCACGGTCCGTCTGCATCGCCCAGAATATACCGATGTTGGGGATCGACGAGTCCCAGATTTTCTCGGTGCCTTTGAGCATCAGGCCCTGACGCTCGGCATAGCGGCGGGCATCGCGATAGCCATATTTGATGCCCACCCACTGGCTGGCGCTGCGGGTGCTTTCGACGACCTTGCCCCCGCTTTTACGCGCCGACCCCAGATAGCTGGGGATATCGAGCGTCAGCGGCCGCCAGTCGAAACGCATGCCGAGCGCTTTTTCCAGTGCCAGCGTCGGCCGGATCGCCACAAAAGCATAGGGACTCTTGATGTCGACATAGACGATCAGTGGCGCGTCGCTTTTCAGGGCTTTCATAATGGTCTCCCTTCGAGGGCAGTTCAGATCTGCGTCAAAACCCTGCCCGGGTGCATGCCGTCAACATAGCCCATGAAGGGTGGGTGGATATTGTAACCCAATAGTTCCTGCACCCGCTTCGGGAGGCGCGCAACTTTTCGGGGGAGACCGCGAGCAATTGCTGTTCCAGCGGACGGCACCAGCCCTTGCAGAATTGCGGCGTCACGATCAGGCGTTGGTCGCCCGAACTGTTGGCGCCGCCGCGATGCCACAAGGTCCCCTTGGCGATCATTAGCGAACCGGCTGGCATGGTCGCCTTGATCATGTCGGGATGGCCATCATCTGCACCTGTCTTCTTGTCAATGACACCGGTCTGGAAGTCGGAGCCGCGATTGGCGCCCACCGGCTGTTCGGCGCCCCATTTGTGGCTGCCAGGGATGATTTCGGTGGCACCATTGGTCTCGGTCGTGTCGCTGATCGACCAGAAAGTCGAAAGGCTGAGCGGATCGCGCGGCCGGGCCAGACCGCAATGGCTGTCATCGAAATGCCAGGCTGGACGGTTTCGCCGGGATGCAGGTTGATCGCCAGACAGGCATAGAGCAGACAGCTTTTGCCAAGCTCCCGCTCGGCAAAGGCCAGTTGCAGGGGATGGGAGATCAGGTCGGCAAAGACCGGATCCTTGTCGAGCATACCGTAGATGCGGTTGGACCGGTCGCCCTCGAAATTGTTGCGGCCGCGGATATCGGCATCGATCCAGGGTTTGAGCGCCGCGCGCTGCTGTTCCAGCTGTTCGGAGCTCAGGACATCGGGGAAGATGACATAGCCTTCCTCCTGATACTGGTCCCAGGCATCGTCAAAACTGCGGCCATGCAAGTAGCGGCTCAGATCTTCTGCCGCTGTTTCGATCTCGCTCGCTATAGTCATCGATCCGCTCCGTATTTTGCTTATGGAGCCTGTCTAGCGACTATTTGAATTGAA
>NZ_PYIA01000075.1:0-728 GCF_013265645.1 Sphingopyxis sp. BSNA05
ATGGTGCGCGCTTTGAGTTTCTGGTTGAGCCGGTCAATGTCACCGTTCTTGTCCATGGTCTGAAGGCGCGACTGAATCTGTTCGAGTAAATCCGGTTCGATAATCGGGAAATGCGTACCCTGCTGGCCATAGTCGCGCGCCAATGCCGGTGACGACAGCAGGGCCGTAATGAGGAAAGGCAAAGATAGTCTGTTCACAATATTGCCCTCCCGGTGCCAATAATCCGGGGCGCGCAAATGAAACCAATCTCGCCATAGCGGCTATCAAAGCCATGTTTGTGGGACGTTCCGACATAATAGCAGCCGCCCGGAATGATGCCTACTGGACCTTTGGTAAGCGCTGCCCCTTTACGGGTTCTGGGTTTGGTTCGCGCCACAAGCCTATTGTTGATAAAGACATTTTTGCCGTCATGGCGAACCCGATCGCCCGGCATGCCCAATATCCGCTTTCCGAAGATCTGCGGTTTCGCGCCAAAGTGATTGATGAGTAGTTCTGAACGCGGTGGCTCGAAGAATATCAACGCGCCCCGAGAAGGGGTAAAATTCTTATCCAGCCAGAATGCCCAGTTGGGCAGGCTGGGACTGGCATTGATCAAGAGCGCATGGTTGTCGCTGAATTTGGCTATCGGCGCGTAGAGCAACGGGATCGCTGCCAGCATTGCCAGAACAAGCGGGCGTTTCAGGCGGGATATGAGAGCGCTCATTGCGGTTTCTCCCGGCTGTCGTTTT
>NZ_PYIA01000076.1:0-1109 GCF_013265645.1 Sphingopyxis sp. BSNA05
TCAGAGACTGGCAACGAGCCAGCCTCCTCATAAACCACCCCTTCCTTTCCTTTGAAAAGGAGGGGTTTAATTTTTTCGCACAAAGACACGAAGGCGCAAAGAGCAACCCTCCACTCCTCATGCTGAACATGATTCAGCATCCACCAATAGGCAGGCGTGGACAGCAAAATAGATCCTGAAATCTACTCAGGATGATGAAATCAAGAACTCCCGCGTGACGTCGCTGGTTTTTTATTTGCTCGAAAACCCATGTTCACATATTGTTCTCGTCGGAGGCAACATGAAACGAATCGTATTTTGCTTCGATGGTACTTGGAACAAACTAGACGGTGAAAATCCAACGAATGTCGCTCGCATCGCGCAAGCAATAAGTCGGCGCGATGTGGATGGCAATGAACAAGTCATTCATTACGATGAAGGTGTTGGAACTTCAAAATCAGAAAAGTGGACCGGCGGCATCTTCGGGCACGGCTTAGATCAAAATATTGTCGAAGCTTATCACTTCCTCGTTCTCAACTATGAAGTAGGCGATCAGATTTACGTTTTCGGATTTTCTCGCGGCGCTTTTACTGCCAGGTCGTTTGTTGGCTTATTGCGCAATTGCGCGATCATGTCACGTCGGTCACTCAGCCACATACGGACAGCCGTAAATTTATATCTTAATCGCAATGCTGATGCAAAGCCAAGCTCAGAAACAGCGCGATTATTCAGATTTGAGCATTGTCGTGAACTTTGTTTACCAGGGGATCGTGAGTGGAGAAGGAGGGCGTATCCAAATGAAAAACACGACAATACAGAAGACTTAAAAGTAAAATTCTTGGGAGTCTGGGATAGTGTTGGTGCACTGGGCATTCCAAAACACATCAATCCGCTAAAGTTTTTTCCAAGAAGTACCGGTTCCACGACACGAAGCTCAGTTCTTTTGTTGAGGTCGCTCGACACGCAGTAGCGGCCGACGAAAAGCGCATCGCCTTTGAGCCGTCACTGTGGTCAAATCTTGACGACCTAAATCGTGACCAAACTTCAAACCCCAAATATCAGCAGTTAGTTTTTCCTGGGACTCATAGTGCGGTCGGTGGAGGAGGACCGATACGTGGTCTATCGGATTT
>NZ_PYIA01000077.1:0-84040 GCF_013265645.1 Sphingopyxis sp. BSNA05
TTCTACGAACGCAGGCCGAACGTCTTGATATGCGCTTGGTTGACTGCTGGCCGCGCGAACTTCGTCCGGATCGCGCGCGGTTCGAGAAGCTGAAAGAAGCATATGTGAAGGCGCGCTACTCGAAGCATTACCGCATCAGCGAGGAAGAGCTGGCTTGGCTGGGAGCCTGTGTTGAGGAACTCGGCCGCGTCGTTCACACAATTTGTACTGAGCGCATCGCCAAGCTCGAAGCAAGTGTCTAGCACGGCGACAAGCGCCGATTGCTCCACGAAATTGTCGCGCAAAAACCTTTCCGGTGCTGTTTTGCGCTAGCGGACTGTTTGACACCGTGAAGGTGGACAACGGACAGATTTATGTTGCGGACAAGTGCAACGGGACAAAGATTCCTCCCCTTAATGAAACCGTTGGGCAGCAATCCGTTGTCGAAACGCGCTGCTTGAGACTTTCAGATCCGCTGCATCCGCTTTGCACAATGTCAGCCGAACCGTTGCAGCACGATAACTGCTGAACGCCAGATCCAAACGCGTTCGCTTCAACAATCGCAATGTTTATTTTCCGCAATCATTCGGCATCTGCGGGCATTTACAGTCAGCGCACCTTTTCGGGCGTTGGCGCAGGATAGAGTGGCGACGAGTAGGTTCGATGATTTCGGGCGTGGAAGGACTTGGCTGGCAAGATAAAAGCACCGCCGTCGGTTGGGGTGGAGATAGGCGGAATTGCTTGGATTGCAGCGCCATCGGCCTCACTACCCGGCTGGCATCAATCCTGAGAAATGCCGCAATTTGGCCGTTTCAGGTGCCGTCGCTTGCTTGAAGGCAGCTTTTGTTCAATGGCTGTTTGAACGGCAGCTTTGGGCTCAATATAGATCGTTGCGCCAATTCCAGTGCGGTCCCGAAAGCCGACATTGGTTCCAGCCACAGCGATAAGTGACGCTCATTTATAGCTTGCTTTCTCAATCAACTCGGCAATGCAGATGTCATGCTCGCAAAACAACTTAGCGATGCCCTAACACGACTGTCCCAAGGCAGTGATGTTACACCCGACGGCGCGCTCGAAATGGAACAGCGATTTGGATCGCTTCGTGGATACAACTGGCTGCCGCGCGGACGGGAGAACCGAAGTCGAGCGTTGACCGACAAGCATATCGTTGCTGCTGTGCTTGGGTTGGTTGCCAGCAGGCCGAATTGGGCGGGGCATGTTTGTTCAGTTATTGAGCGTTTGAGCCCAGTCGGCGGCAAAACCGACGCCTTCGGTGGTGCATCTACACTGATCGATGCCCTGGCTTTTCTCCTGAAGGATGAGGGCACTCGTATGAAAATCGTTGCCGTAAGGTTGTCGGCCGCAGAAATCGGAACCAACAGCAACGGCATAGCGACGATAACCCTTGACGAGAACGGAACGCGACGGGTGTTATCGTTCATTCGGGAAGAAGCGACGTCCCTCCTCCAAGCCGGTATGGAGCATCAGTTCGACTCTGAAACGCGCAACGCGGAAATAGGCCGCGAACTGGTATTCAATCGCCGCTTTTTTGATAAATTGGCGCGTGCTGTTTCCGATGCCCGCGCGCATCCACCTCCGCCTATCGGCGACGGGTCTGAATATGATAAAGAAGATGCCGAAAATGTTCGTCGCGCGCGGCTAGGTGCCACTGCATCATCCTCGTATCTGAACATTGGCGTCGACAATCAAGTCACTTGGCCGCGTGAAGAAATGCTGATCGAATTCGACCGCTACAAGTTTGTGCTGATGCCGAAGACGAAAGAGAATGTGCAATCGATCCATGTTGATCTAAACGCAAACCAGCTCACGATGGAACAAGCGATGACCGTCATCAATCGCTTCCTCAGCCTGTTAACGTGGTGTGACGACCAGTTTGCAATCGCGCAGGATGGTTGGGCCGGCAATCCAGTGCCCGTGGCCGTGCCGAAACGAAATCTGGCATTTACAACAGCAGATCATTGGATATTCGACCGGAAAATTTCGGACTCCGACGAAGTGCGACGTGCACTCGCGCTGTATCGCGAAGCACGAAATGCCGAACAAAACTTCATGATCAGCTACGCAGTGCTCAACTATTACAAGATCATTGAAATCCATCACAAGGGTTACCCGGCGTCATCGAAATGGGTGGCTGACAATCTGCCGCCCATTTTAGATGATTCATACGACCAGCACGGCATCGCGGACTTTATGGCAGCTTGCGGCGGTGAAACATCCGAGACCTATATCTATGCGGCTTGCCGTGTCGCGGTGGCACACGTGAGTCCCAATCGCCCGTCTGACCCTGACGACACGATGGAACAGCGGCGGCTACATAACGCGGCCGATGTAATGCGGCGACTGGCTCGTCGCTTTATCATGGTCGAATTAGGCGTTTCGGACAGCCCGTTTGGCGAAGGCGAGGATGTCAATCGAGCAAGCTAAAATGCTCAGGCTGCCCGCTCCATCGCGTGTAAAGATGGTTGCCATCCCAATACCGAACTTCGCCGCGCTCATCGACCCAACGCTTCGCGCGGAACACAGTCTCGGCATTCAGCATTGGCAAAGCCGTCTCATCCAGTCTGGGGGCTTCGGTGCCTTCCTGACCGTAGCCGTCATGCGAAACCGTCAATCGTGGCAATACCATAAGCAGGGCGGCGTATTTGGTTTCTTTCAGCACCAAAGCGAAGGAATTGAGCATGCCAGAGTGAGCGTGCACGATTCGCATATCCCGGGGGCTCAAACTTCCCAGAATTTTGGACACATGACTCAGGGAAACTAGAGAAGATTTGTCCCGTATGATGCCGTCGGCGGCATCGCCGCACCAGCGCACGACGTCTTTCGAATTGGTCAGTTCGATCTTACCGGAAGTTCTGCCAGCAAATTTCTGGGCGACTGGTAAATAAGACGACGTGGTTACAAAAAGGCCTTTTTGAGCTCCCTCCACCGCTGCAACCCCGTGCAGAGCGGCGACCGCTTCGAGGCCTATTTTTCGCTTGGGAGCGTATTTCTTAGCCTGCACCAAGGTCATCATGTCGCCGAGTGGATCGCGTTGCAAAAGTCGGATATCGATGCCGCCATCGCCGCTGCCTGAGCCAAGCTCAGCCTGAAAGCCTTGATTCTGAAAAACTCGAAAGAGCAAGATTTCAAACTCGCGCCAGTGCAGACGGTGAAGATCGTCGGGCCGGTTGGCGAAGTGGGCGTATATCTCCTCGAACACGTCCGCGACATCGGGCCGGAGTAGCCCGCAAATCCATTGCCAGCGCACAAAGTCGCGAAAAGAATTGAACAACGGCCCCTCGTCCAATGGGTAGATATGGATGCTCACATTGTTTTCGCGCTCGTACCAAAAGCCGTGCTCTTCCAGCAGTTGCCTGAAATCCGATTCGAGGTCGTCGTAATAGCCATCGAGCATGTTCCCGAACGAACCCTCGAAATGCATGATAGTCGCGACCGGTGCGAGCGGTTCGCCATCGACATGCTCAGCGTAAGACTTGAAGCCGCAATCGAACCAAAGTTCATGACGCGTGGCCCATTTCTCAATCGCGATCTGCAACTTTTGGACAACGCCTAGAAGTTGCTGGTCGGTATAAGTCGATACAGCTGGCTGGTTCATGTCCGTAATAAGGACGTGGGGTCGTTGTGCGACACCAATAGGGTGAGGCTTTCCGTCGCGCGGCTTAGACCGACATACATCCTCGCTCGCGCGGCCTTGCTGTCGCTGAAATGATTGCGGTCGCATGCGGCCATGATCACGTGGGGAAATTCTAATCCTTTCGCCTTGTGAATGGTGCTTACCGCTTTAGCCGGGATCGGCGCGCGCGCATGGGCGCGGCGACGGGCGATCTCGGCCAACCCCTCGTCGGCATCATCGAAACGGCCAAGATGCACGGCATCATTAAACTCGCGGCTATGGTCGATCTTGATGGATGCAAACGCAGCATCTTCCTTGGTCAGCGCCCGCAACGTGGTCAGAAATTTACCGATGCCGCAATGGTTCGGTTCGTCCAAGATGATGCGACCGAGTGCCTGAATTGTTGCGGGTTTTCTCGTGCGAGCCTTCGTGCATCCCTGTCCGATTTCCTCCAACAATTGGCGGCTGTAGCCACTCGCAGTGAACCCGATTGCTACGCCGTTCACAAAGTTGACGGCTATCTTACCGATCTCCAGGGCATTGCCGCTATGAACGCGGACGCCGTTGCATAGGTCGTCCAGCGCATCGCGCGTGTGTCCTTCCCAAATTGGTATCGACCGATTGAAGAATGCGCGAAGAGAAGAGACCGTGCTGTTGTGCGCAGCAACAATCAGCACGGAGTTCAGGGGCTGCATCCGTTGATTCAGTGGTCCACGTTGCTGGTTGGTTAGCTGATACTGGCCGTGCGCGCGCGCGACGTTGTCGGCGCGGATGATGTGCAAACCATTGGGCAGCACACCAGTCAAATCGATCTGACCACCGTCCCGCAACGTCGCGCGAGCCTCAAGAATCCAATTCCCTAGCGCCGGGTTGGTATTCGCCCAGCGATGGGGGGTGTCCAGTTCCTCGAACTTTGCGGCCTGCTCTTTCAGGTCTGTCCATCGTTTGATTTCGGCGTCAATGATCGCTTGGCGGCTACTGCTAAAAATCCGCTGCATGGGGTCAGCGAAGATGCGAAGATGAGCTCCTGCCCTGTGGAGTGCGAGAATGATCTGTTCTTGAGGAACGGTTGCATCCTGATGCTCATCGCAAATGATAAGAGGATAGCGCCGCGCAAGTGCCGCAGCGATCATCGGCTTTTTTCGAGTAAGTAAGCCACTTTTATGGCTACCTCCTGATAACCATCGTTGTTTGTTCTACACCATATCGCGACGTCAGCCGGAAGGCCGAGCGTGGCATGATAAGCGGATGCGATCTGACCAATGAGGCTGTCGATCGTGCGGATTTCGACCTTGCTTTGCGAAGCGATAGTCCGCTTGGCGAAGACGTCGCAAGCGGCATGGGTATGGGTGAGGATAAGAACGCGGTTTTCGGAAGCGGCGGCAGCATCGGACGCGTAATGGGAGCCTTGATGGGTTTTGCCACAACCGCCCGGCGCCTCGATGACGACCAGCGCGGCGGCGGATCTTAATGCGGCTGCGACGGTATAATCACTCATCGGGCAATTCGGCAATCACCGGCAAATCCACCGATTGCCGGATCGCATTGAGGAACGGAAGAAGCTGACCTTCAAGTTTGGGCCAAACATCAAATTGCAGCATTTTCGACCCGAGTTCGAAACCGCCTGCCACCGTTTTGAACCAAGTCTTGCCGTGGCTCTTGAAAGCCTTTTTCTTGTCCTCGGCAGTGTCTGCGGGAACGAAGCCGGTTGCGGCTTCAATGATGAGTTTACGAACACCTGCCGCGTCGCCGGCCGCCGCAACGATAGCCGCGAAAGATTTGTCGGCAATGTTGAGGCGGTCCGCCAACGTTCGCAAACGCGCGCCTGCTTCGCCATCGATGTCGGGAATGAACGCTTCAAGATCGCCGTCGACGATATGCGCGATGACATTTTCTTCTAAGCATCCAGCGGGCCAGCGCAGCAGCAGGTCGTTCAATGACGCCTTCAATGTCGCCCAACGTTGCGGATCGCGCCCCTCGTCGTCCGCGAAGCCGGAGAATTTTAGCCCACTTCTTGCGAGGCTTTCGAGCAACTTCAACGTAGAATCATTGCCGCCACCGTCCGTTACGCAAATGCCGTAATCGGTGGGGATTTTGGTCACAGCTTTCAAAATCAGGAAGCGAACAAAGCCGACCTCGGTCGCGCCTTCGGCGACGATGGCGATCCGCGACAGAAAGGCTTCAGGGTCTTTCGCCAGATGATGCGTAGTAGCGTCGGCAAGTTTGCCGATTTTCCGTTCGCCACTAAGATACCAAAGGCTCGCCGTGGTAGCAGCGTTGATAGCGGCAGCGCTATGCGTCGTGACGAATGCCTGCGAGGGCGCTTCCATCAACTCCTTCATCAGTACGCGTTGGCGATACGGCTCCAAACCCCGTTCAACCTCATCGACAATAGTAATTGGAAGTTCGCTTTGATTGGCCGCCGCGATCTCCAATGCGGCAAGACGGCGGGTGCCGGAGCCCCAACTGCTGAGCGGCAACCGTACATTGTGTTTCTCAGCTGTCAGGCCGATCAACGCGTTGAGCGAGAACTCCTGTCCGCCCACAAGACCAAGTCCCAGCTTTGTCGGCAAGGCTTGCTCGCCAAACTGCTTGTCGAGGTTCACGAGTCGTTCCCTTGAAGGGGCAGCGAGCTTTTCTTCGACGTTATTTTCGCCAATCTCCTTGGCGAGTCTGGCGCGCAGCGATTTGTCGGCGAGAAGACGATCAAGCGCCGCGCCGCGGATTAGCCGCAAATCCCGGTCATTGCGGTCGTCACCGGCGAGTTTTACGAGACCGATATTACGGCGCAGGCCGACGGAGAAATGATCGAAATCACCATTCGGTTGGCAGATTTCATAAACAAGATCGCAATCCGCTGTCCCGCGAACACGGACCACATAGACCTCAGGCTTCCCGCCCTCCTCGTCGTCGGGATCGGGAATCATTGTATTCTCGCCGTCCCACTCCCACGGCCAAGTGGGCCTTTTCTGTTCGTTGATACCGGTAGCTGGCAGCAACTTCAAAACCGCCTCGATGATAAACTCCTGCTCAGGGTCGCGCTTCCAGTAGTCCGTATCGGAAATGGTCATGGTGTTAGTTGGGCTGAGCAACAGACCAATCGCATCAAGAATGGTGGTTTTTCCATGGTCTCCACCACCGAGAATAACATTCACATGTGTATCTGGCAGCCAAACTAGTGATTCAATGCCGCGAAAGCGCTCAATCTTGAGGCGTAGTATCGTGGGTGCGTCCATCTTTTCGGCAGGCGCGGCCCCTTCGTTCGGTTTAACCGCAGGCGCAGCTTCGCCATCAGCGCTCTTGGTACATCTTTTTCCGTCATTTACCCTCGCTTCGACCGCACTGTACCATTCTCACCAAGAAAGTGAATAAATTTGCAAAAACCCACATATTGTGCGGAGGTTGCTATTGCCCTGAGATCAGGCCAGAATTGTTAGGCATAGAAGCTATTTAGCTGATCTAGACTACTTTGCATCCTCGCCTTAAAAGGGTTTTAGTTAAGGAGCGCAATTAACTGGCCACAGGTGGCATGGAGTTGGCTTCCGACGCTATGACATCCAAAGGCGGAATGACGGCTTTCGGCCCAAAAATAGTTGTATAGACGATCATCAAACAGCAGCCGCGAGAGATGCGCCGATCGAAGATGCGGGATATTAAGAGCGTTTGCGGGTGCGCGAGACAATTGGGGCCACATATGGAAGAACGTGAAGTCCGTGAATTGTAGGCCACCAGCCTTATCCTAGTCCGTGTCGACCGCGAGACATGGGAGGCCCTAGAAGATACCCGCAGACACGGTGCGCGATTCACTCTCAATTTCCGCCATTCGGCGGCGAGACCGGCCAAAGCGCGCTCGCTAGCGCTGATTGTGGTCGGTAGGTCGCACTTGCGCATCGGGATCGTTCGTTCGCGGCAGGCCATCTCATCACTGGATACTCGCGTTTCGTTCGACTTCGTCGATGAAATCGAACCCAGTTCGCTAAATCGCCTGCTGCGCGATGTCGAAACCCCCACGTTGCGACAAGCGATTGAGCGATTGCGCGCTGCCTCCCAACAGATCACAGCTGTCTCCAACCAACTTGGCCAGTCGATGATCGCGGCATTTGCCGCCGATGAGGCCAATGCGGCCGTCCTACGGCGCATCCTCGCTTGGATCGCCGGACGCGGCCGTATCGAAAATGCGGTTGTAATGCAGCACGACGCGATCAAGCTCGCCATAAAAGCCTTTGGTGGCGATGGCGAAGCTTATCAGTTGAATGTTCTCGGCCCAAGCGCGATCGCTTCGGTTCGAGTTCTTGAGGACGCGGCAATCGAACATGACGCTCGGTGGCTGCCTGGGTGGACGATGGACGAGAGCGATCTGACAGGGCGGGCACGATTCAGGAAACACGACGGCGAGCTCGAGATTTATACAGCCAATCGCCGACCGCTTGAGCAGCTTCTTGGGGTTGATCTCATCTATCTTAACGAGCGACGCGGTGCGCTAGTGATGGTCCAGTACAAGATGCTTGAGCGTGACCGCGATCTCGGTGAGGGATGGCAGGCCCGTATCGACTGGCAGTTTGAAGATGAACTCAACCGGATGAGGCAATTCGAGTGCGATCTTGATCCGGAGGGACCGTACCGCCTTCACCCCGGCGCCTTCTTTATGAAAATGATGAAACGTAAATCGGCAGCGAGCGCGGCGGGCATTGTGATCAGCCTTGGCCACCTGGAACATATGCTTAGCCAAGGTAGCTTGCGGGGAAGTCGTGGCGGCCTTCGCATCGACCACGCGGAGCTAGATGGTCATTACCTGCGCAGCGAGGCATTCGTCGAGTTGGTCCGATCCGGTTATGTCGGCACGCGAGGCGCGACCACGGGCCATCTTCAGTCAATGATCGAAGCGACGCTGAACGAAGGACGAGCAGTCGTTGCTGCAATCCACCACAGTATCCGCTGACCTCGGATCGGCATCATTATTTCTCTAATATTTTCAGAATATTAGAGAAGGAGCGTTTCCGGCGAGAACCTCCCAAACCTTTTTTCGGGTACAATTCAGGTATACTGAGAATATCAAGGTGCTTTCAAATAGTTACTATCCGTAAAAAGTCTGCTGGTTGCTGGCAGGCTCAAATCCGTCGCAACGGTTGGCCTTATCAAACTGAGACGTTCTCAACCAAACGAGATTCCGAAATCTGGGCAAGAACCATCGAATCCCAGATGGATCATGCAGTCTTTATCGATCAGGAAGTTGCCAAGCAAACGAGCTTTGGTGATCATATACAATAAAACATGTTCTCGACCAAAAGCGCCGCAAGCTTGAATTGCTGATTATGGCATCAAAGACCCGCAAAAATCCAAATGGCGCTTTTTGAGCGCCATTTGGATATATACTGCCAGTAAATAGTAGAATAGGGTACTTCAGATGCGATATTGGAACACCGGCGATAGTGCGACTGATAAGAATTTAGGCTATCTTGAGAGCCTCGGGAGTCCCTTTAACAATATCTCGGTCGACCAATATATGAATAAACTACAGGGCGTGATCGGCGTTGAAAAAATGCTGCCGAAGGCCGTACTTTCTCATTTTAATCTGCCAAGTTTGTTTATCGGCAACAGCGCATATAGTTGGACCGATGAGCGATTGCAGGAAAATGCAGACAATCTATGCCGTGCGATCAACGAAGGCCTCTACAATGCGTACAACGATGAAAGCTTGAAGAAAGGCGGCGATGCCGATCTAAGTGATCGGCCGCTAACGAAGGGCGAGGAAATCTATGCCGCAGTGAGCGCGTATATCGATTGTAGGGGAGCAAGTGAATTGCATGCTCTGCGTATGGCTGTCTCGGGCTCAATGTATCATAGGATGAAGCAGCTTGATCACTGGCTTGACCGAAAACGCCCCTCTCCGGGAGGAAGGCCAATTGAATCCGAAATTATCTCAGTTCTCTTTGATATTCGCCGCTACGCCGATGATTTCCACCACGAACCGGCATCATATGATTTTCAGCAATCCCGAAAAAATAGGTGGCTGTCTGCAATCTCACAACTTAGTCATTCAGCATGTCCTTTATTGGATGTTGAGAGCGGCTTGGTAATTGCGCCAATAATGACGTGATCTTTATAAAACACAGTGCAAATGCCGCTTGAGCCTTGACGATTTCAGACTCATCAGTCGATTGCCCAGTGTGCAGAATTTCATTTCGTAAATATACCATTGCCTTTACCGAGGATTTATAGTCGGCAACCCCCATTAAACCCTTCAAACAAATTCCAACGCGCCGCTCCAGCCTATCCGCTGTACCCGCAGCATAAAAGTCTGTCAGCATTGTCTCAAAAGCGACCGCGAGAGACACTGCTCTTTCATGCTGTGTCTGGCGTGACCCAAAAGACCGCCGATACCAATCTAGTGATTTGACCAGCCGCGCATAGAAGCGGCGAAGCGATGCCTGACCCGACGTTAAGTTTACGTGGCTCATATAGGCACGTTCTACAGTTTGCAGAGCAGATTGAAGCGAATTGCTTCGCTTGCGCATCCACGGATCTTGGAGTGTTCGTGTATTTAGCGATACAGAAACATCCGATAACTGCGCCAAATCTAGCGGGGCTAGATTCATTGGGACGCGTCGAAGCTCGATTGGCTCTTTCGGGTCAGTGCGCGTTTCTCCGATCAAATAATGATGAAAGTCCAAGGTCTGCCAATTGTTAATTTTTGCAGTCGTTTCCATTTCACTTGGGTGCTTATTTCTATCTTCGGCAAGCGCCCAAAGCATCACCGCTAACGTGGCTCCTAAGCGAAGTTTGAGCGTGTAAACAAATTGATTTTCGTAATACTCACCAGTGTGCGAAGCTACCTTGACCATGACCAACGGATTACGTGTCAACCATTTGAGCACACCCATCGAATGAAGATGCTGCAAATCAGTAAAGTCGATAGAATTCTGAATTTGCAACTGATCAACCATCTGATTCAAACGGTGATAAACGGCATTAAGATCGTTTGATTGAGCCGTGAATAACAAGCCCTGTTTCTTGAAACTGTACAGAGACTTCAATTTTGGGTCGCTTGTCATGATTGGCGGCCTTGCAAGACCAAAGCCGTGAAGAGGATAAATCACAAACCCAGGCAACCCGGCTGCGGTTTTACTAAACTCATCTAAGACGAGCGGGAGAATTGGACTACGCCCCCGTTTCGCTATCTGAAAAACAAACTCGTCCAATACCGAACGTCCGATATAGATATCATTTCGCCAAAAAAGTCGCGCTAAAGCAGTGCGTAAATTTAGCATATGATGAGCTAGGGCCTGCCCAACATTTGCAGCCAAATTTTCATCTTCATCCATATCACAGATAAAATGTTCAAGGCTGTTATAACTAGCGAGGAAATTATGTTGCCGTGATATATATGCATCCGCTTGCCGAGTTATTTTCGTATCAGGTGCGGTAAGCGAAGTGACCACATGTGCTGCCATTTTGCGTCCTATTAGGTAGTAAAGTTGTCCGCATAGAGTTTCTCAATTGCCCTAGCTTCGGTAGCGGATAGTGCCTCAAATTCCTTCGCCCTAGCGCGTCCTGACAAACGCCCGTTATTTTGTTGCAAAACTTGAAGAGCAGATCAACTAGCCGATCAGGCATATCGACGATAGCTTGAACACCGCCATTGAAGCGATCATAGTTTTGCAGAAATTCTGCTTCCTTCGGCAAATCGATTTCAATCGTCTGCTCAACGCATTCATATAAAAATTCTGCGTGCGATGTGGCATCGAAAAAGCGATAAAGATCAGCCGTATCGTTTGTAACTTCTACATTATTTTTGTCGGTCGCATGCCATGCTATCAACGGCAATGCCTTTGCAGAATGGGTTTCCAAAACGCTCCGATACGTGTCGATTTGTTCCAATATCGCAGCCGATACCGGAAATACGATACCTGGCGGATTGAAGCCGCGTTGTGCCAGCGCGTGATGGATAAGATATCGATGCAAACGTCCATTCCCATCCTCAAATGGGTGAATATAAACAAACCCGAACGCCAGCATGGCCGAGGCAACAACAGCGTCCAATTCTTTGGAATGCTCATTGCCAAAGGAAATGAGGCCATCCATCAACATTGATATATCTTCATGTTTTGCGCTGATGTGGTCAGGCAGCGGCGCACTGGAGGTACGATCATGTTCACCCACAAAGCCACCTTCAATACGATAGCCAAGTCTCACAAACCGATCATCACCAATTACGATATTTTGCAACCGCGCGAATTCATCATGACTTAGCTTTTGTTTTCCCGCCTGCCCAATCGCGTGACCCCAGCGTTGGATATTATTTTGCGGTGGACGCTCGCCCTCAATAGCATAGCTCGATTTGGAATCTTTGAGCAATAAAAAGGCAGCAGTCCTTGCCAGCACATCCTTTGGTACGTGCGCAATGCGCTCTTGTGCCATCGCCGCCAAATTCTTGCTCAGGAATCCATCAAGCTTTTCTGTTCGAAACACCATCGGGCAGAAATCAGGGGTGCCCGGAAGATTATTCAGAACGCGATAACGCGGTAGTTTTTCCCCTTTGGTGCAAAATTGCAGCTTCGGATCGACCGCCGGAACGTAGTTGGTGACCGCTGGCTCGGTGAGATCAATCACATCGCCGGTGAGCCACTCATATAGAAACCAGAGCCGCCGTGCATAAGATCCGGTGCGCGTTGTCAGCAGAACCGTTTTGATCGGTTCCTGGCCGACAGTTGTAAAAATGGCTTTCAGGACATGGAGATCAAGCCCCTCATATTTGAGTGCAAACACCAGATGCCCTTCTAACGTCTGATCCGGTGTGTGGCGCACGGTCATGATCCGCCAACCTTCACTGCTTGTAAGACGGTGGTGCTCGCTTGTGGCAAACATGGTAGCTGGTAGAGGTACTTGCAGATCAAGTGCATCAATCAAAGCGCTATAGCCGGCAAGGCGCGCTTTTTCAGGAAGCGCAGTTTCCCGAAAAACCATTTTTGGTTCTGAATTATTTATTTTTTCTCATAATCCATGAATTTTCATTTCTGTGTGCGATTTTCTAATTATCAGAAGCAAATCCCCCGAAAAATCGTTTTACCACATGAAATATCATTTTTATATGCATTTTTTCCGAAAAATGTTTTTTAAATCGACCGGCTCGAAGGTCATTGGGCATCGAACCATCAAAGCGTTACCAGTATTGGGGCAAGGTTGGGGGTAAAAGAAAAACCAAATCGTCTTTTCCGATTTTTGATCAATAAGTTGTTGATCTGATTGGATAACTCTTCTGGTCAATGGTAGTCTTGCCTTTTCATGCGCGGCAATCCGCGCCACTCTATTTGTTCGCGCGAATCTCGTTTACTGTTTTGTTGGTCCAACGCCGGATCGCCCGGCGCAAGTTTGCGCTATCGCTGAAGCCCACCTTCCAGGCAACATCGTCGACGCTCATCTGAGTTGTCTGCAGATATTCGATCGTCAGTTTACGCCGGACATCATCGACGATCGCGCCGTAGCTAGCATTTTCGGCCGCAAGGCGGCGGCGGAATGTTCGCTCCTGCAAGCCCAGCTGCGCTGCGATTGCCGCCATCGAGGAAAACTGACCAGGCGCGCTCAGCAGGAGCTGGTAGACTTCTCCCGAGAGGCCGGAGGAGATGCGCGTTTGCCCGATCAGGCGCTCGCAGGTCTCCTCCAGCATGGTTCTGGTCAACCGGTTCCCCAGTTCCGGTGTCCTGTCAAGGATGCCGATCGGATAGTGGAGCTCGTTCGCCGTCTCATCATAAAGGCAGGTGCACGAAAGTTCACGGGCATCATCAGCCGCACACGCATCTTCCGGCAGGGCAAACAATGCGCGAATAGGTAGGTTATCGGTGCCGGCAGCATCGCGGACATGTGTGAAGGTCATCTTCATCTGTTGTCGAGCGAGAAAGGTGCGAACATCGTCGCTCATCACGTCACGGTAGATCTCGCGAAATTGCCAGATCGCGACATCGCCCTCGACCCGCCAGGAAAGACGAACAGTCGGAGTAGCTAACGGCTGGTAACGCACGGCAAAATCGAAGAAGTCGCGCATCGTAGGCGAGCACATCAGGGCATAACCATACATGCCGTAAGCGGACAGATGCAGTCGTGAGCCGATCGCAAAGGCATCGGAGAATTCCGCACCGGCCGCCACGATGTTTTCGCAGGCGTTCAGATACTGGCTGATAGAGATCAGCGTATGGGGATCGCGCACGTCGTCCAGGGTTAGTCCGGTCCGATTCAGCACCGCTTCGGCTGTCATGCCACGTCCTGCCATCGTGTCGATGACCGCTGCGATCTTAAACGGCGCAAAGATTTGTTGATTGAGCATGGGAAAGCCGGCACGGTCGTTTCGCTTCACTGCTTCCTTGCTGTCGCCTCCCGGCATGGCACCGTCCTCTTGTCAAATCGTGTTTGTCCGTCAAAGACACAAAAATGTCCGCTAATGCACTTATGCAGGGGTCTGTCATATTATAAACCAGTTATCAAGCCGGCACAGTCCGGTAGCGGTCTCGTCCGCTATAACTTGGGAGAGGAACATCATGTCGATACAAGCAATTCACAAGCGGTGCCGTGCGCGCCTATTATGCCATTCCGCGCTCGCAGCAGCCATGTTGAACTTGCCGGTCATCGCTTATGCCCAGGATTCCGATATTAGCGATCAGGTCAAGGAGGACAGCGTCAATTCCGACGAAGTGATCGTGGTGACCGGCACCAGTATCCGCGGGGTCCCGCCTACCGGATCAGACCTGATCAGTATTTCCCGTGAGGACGCCAAACTCGTCGGCGCGGCGAGCACTGCCGAACTGCTCGCAACTGTGCCACAGCTCAACAGTTTCAATACCGCTCCGCGGGTAAGCAATGGCGGGCTGGGGTCCTTCGCTCCGGGCCTTCGGGGCCTCCCTGCCGCCGCAACCCTGCCGCTGATGAACGGGCATCGTCTTATTTCCGGCAGCACCCAGCAGACGAATCCCGATTATCCGCTCATTCCTGAACTGGCGCTTGAACGCGTCGAGATCATCGCGGACGGCGCTTCGGCGATCTATGGTTCGGAAGCCGTCGCCGGCGTAATCAACTTCATCACACGCGAGCGCGTTTCGGGGCTGGAGGCGAATATTCGGCATGGCTTTGCGGACGATTATGATGCGCTCAATGCGGGTGCCATTTTCGGTCAGGACTGGGATAGCGGTTCCGTCATCGTTGCCTATCAATATCAGCAGAACAACAATATTACGGGTGCCGACCGCGACTATCGATCGCTCGACTTTCGCTCGGTGGGCGGCATTGATACGCGGTCGACGGTATGTGCCGATGCCAACGTCAATCTGTTTGCTGGCACAATCTACGCTGCGCCGGGTCTGGCGCCGGGGATTAACACATGCGACCCGCGAGGTCCGGTCGATCTCATGCCGCAGAACCGCACGCACAGCGCGCTCGTCTCTCTTCGGCAAGAGTTCACGAGCGGCATCACCGCATGGGCCGACGTCCTCTATTCGGATCGCAAGGATACTGTGCAGGCGGCTTTGCCGGGCCAAACCTTTGTTCTAATCACCGCCGCCAATCCTTTCTTCAGGGCACCACCGGGCACGGGTTCGGTTTTCGGATATTTCGACTTCAGGCCGGACCGGCTGGTCGGCGCCGACCATTTCGATCAAACCTTCCGGGTGCGCGCGGGCAACGCATCGGCCGGGATCGACATCGACCTTCCCAGCGATTTCCAGGCGAGCGTCTATGGTTCTTACAATTGGTCACGGAACGACACCTTCCAGCCGGGCATCAATACCACGGCGCTGACCGCTGCTGCGGCCGGAACGACGGTGGCGACCGCGCTCGACCCGTTCGGTTTCCGGACCGACCCGGCAGTTGTCGGTGCGATCCTGGACAATCCCACGGACTTTACCAATCGCCAGCGCACGCGGATTGGCGCGGTGAAGCTTGATGGACCGCTCACCGAGCTGCCGGGCGGCGAGATCAAGATCGCAGTCGGCGCCGAATATCGCCGCGAAACTTATATGCAGCGTGGCCAGAGCGGGGGAGTCGGTTTCCCCGAAAACCTCGAGCGCAACGTGAAGTCAGTCTATGGCGAGTTGTTCGTGCCGATCTTCGGCGCGGGTAATGCTACCCCGGGGGCCTATAGCCTCGCTTTGTCGCTATCGGGTCGCTATGATCACTATAGTGATTTCGGTTCGACGACGAACCCGAAAATCGGCCTTACCTGGCAACCGGTAGACGGGGTGAGTTTGCGTGGCAGCTATGGACACTCCTTCCGGGCGCCAGGTCTTCGGGATCTTGGCTCCACCGTCGGGTCCTACTATTCCGCCGCCGCGCTTGTAGATGCTTTCGCGCCCGCGACCCGTCGCGCGGTGCTGCACAGGTCAATACGATCCTCCTATACGGCGGCAACCAGTCGCTGACACCGGAAACGGCGCGCACATGGTCGCTCGGTGCCGATCTGCGACCAAAGTTCGCGCCCAACTTAAGCGCAAGCGTCACTTTCTACGACATCAAGTATGACAATGTAATAGGCACTCCGTCGGGCCTCGGCGCATTGTTGTTTAGCGATCCGACCTTCTCCTCGCGGGTTATCCGCAATCCGACAGCGGCACAGCTGAGTGATGCGATCGGCGACACCGTCCCGTTCTTCTACACTTTTTCTGCGGTGCCAACGATTGGCAACATACTGGATCTGCGGCAGGGCAATTTCGGGGTACGCAAGACCAACGGAATCGATTTTGATGTGAATTACCGGCAGCCCACTGGTTTCGGCACCGTCTTCGCCGGTATCGCCGGCAACTATATCCTGAACTACAGCAACAAGCTGTCGCCAACCTCGGCGGAAAGCAACTCGCTCGAAGCCGGTATCCCGCGTGCTACCCTTCGAACCACACTGGGTGTCACGGCGGGTCCCGTTACGTTCGT
The DNA here is from genome assembly GCF_013265645.1 of Sphingopyxis sp. BSNA05. Classification (NCBI taxonomy): domain Bacteria; kingdom Pseudomonadati; phylum Pseudomonadota; class Alphaproteobacteria; order Sphingomonadales; family Sphingopyxidaceae; genus Sphingopyxis; species Sphingopyxis sp. BSNA05. The sequence goes on from NZ_PYIA01000077.1 coordinate 16,520, forward strand.
CAACTTCGTCAATCATCGGTCGGGCGTGACCGCGTCCTATGCGACGCCGACTGGTTCCAGCCTCTATTCGGCCGGGAGCTACACCACTGTAGACCTGCGCCTGTCGGTTCGGTTGCCAGACCTCGGCTTTGCCGAAGGCACGGAACTCGGGGTTCAAATCAATGACCTGTTCGATGCGAGGCCGCCCTTCTTTCCGGGCACAGACGGTATCGGCGGCTCCTATAATCCGATTGGACGATATGCGGCGATGAGCTTGCGGACATCATTCTAAGTCCTCGTCGGCGAAGAGGCTGCTGAGCGCGTGCCGCTTCGTTCGCGAATACGAAAACTAGTCAAGGTTTACCTCTTTATGACCCCTGCTTTATGACATCTGCAAGGAACCGCTTGGACGCTTCGACACCGATTCCGCAAATACGCCTGTATCGCGAGTGGCTGAAGGCGACGCAGGGTCGGGAATTTGCGACCTATGAAGCTTTGCACCGTTGGTCGGTCGAGGATCTTGAGGGCTTCTGGCGCAGCATCTGGGACTATGACGGTGTCGCAACGCCCACATCGTTCGCCGCTGCGCTGAACGAAGATGTCATGCCTGGCGCGTGCTGGTTTGATGGGGCACAGGTCAACTACGCGCAGCATGTGTTCCGCCACGCAGCGGCCGCCGACGAAATGGGTCAACCCGCGATAATTGCGATGGACGAACGCGGCGGTAGCATCACCCTGGGGTGGGCAGAGCTACGGCGTCAGACGGCGTCTCTGGCGCTGGAACTGCGTGATCACGGGATCGAGCCGGGAGACCGCGTTGCAGGCTATCTTCCGAATATCCCAGCGGCGGTGGTCGGCTTGCTCGCCTGCGCCAGCCTTGGGGCGGTGTGGACCCTTTGCTCGCCTGACATGGGTATCAATGCAGTGCTGGACAGGTGGCGTCAGACCGCGCCCAAGGCACTTATCGCCGTCGACGGTATCTTCTACGCAGGCAAGGCGATGGACCGAAGCGAAGAAGTAGCCGAAATCCGAAAGCAACTACCGTGCATCGAGACCCTGTTTATGATCTCCAGCGGCTGCGGCGAAGGCAAGGTGCTGGACGCCATAGACTTTGCGGAGGCAACCGCTCGCGACGGCGAGGCGGTTGCGGCCTTCTCACCGGAATGGCTGCCTTTCGATCACCCGCTGTGGATCCTGTATTCGAGCGGCACTACCGGTCTGCCCAAGCCGATCGTTCACGGGCATGGGGGCATCATTCTGGCGACCGCGGCCGGGCGACTGCATTTCGATCTCGGGCCCAGCTATGTGGAGAACACTCTGGGAGACCGCTTCCACTGGTATAGCGCCAGCGGCTGGGTCATGTGGAATATCCAAGTCGGCGGGCTACTCAGCGGGACGACCATCTGTCTATTCGATGGTTCGCCGAGCGGTACGAAGACCGATCCAAATTGGACCTGTCTGTGGAAGTTCGCTGCACTCAGCGGTGTTACTTGGTTCGGCGCGGGCGCCGCCTTCTTCTCCAATTGCCGAAAGGTGGGGGTCGGGCTTGAAGAAATCGACGGGATGGAGCGCATTCGCGCGCTCGGCAGCACTGGATCGCCCTTGCCACGCGACGTACAACGCTGGGGGACGGCGCAATTCGCCGCGCTTGGCCGCCCGGACATTTGGTGGTGCAATGTAAGCGGCGGAACCGAAATCGCGGCCGCTTTCATGGCCGGTAATCCCGAATTGCTTGATACGCCGGGTCGGCTGCAATGTCGCCATCTGGGTGCCGCGATCGAGGCATGGGATGACCGTGGAAATCCCGTGATCGGCGAAGTGGGTGAACTGGTCTGCACCAAGCCTTTTCCCAGCATGCCGCTCTATTTCTGGAACGACGACAATGGCAGCCGGTACCGGGAATCCTATTTCAGCGAATGGCCTGACGTTTGGCGGCACGGCGACTGGCTAACTATCGGCCGAGACGGCAGCTGCACTATATCGGGCCGTAGCGACGCGACTATTAATCGGCACGGCGTGCGCATGGGTACCGCCGAAATCTATGCCGCCGTCGAGCAGCTACCAGAAATCGAGGACACATTGATCATCGATGTTGAGGATGCGAATGGCGACAGCGATCTCATCATGTTTGTCGTGCCGGTCGCTGGCCAAAATGTGGACAAATCCATGGAGGCAATCATTGCCTCAGCGATCCGCAACCGTCTGTCCCCGCGCTTCGTGCCTAATCGGCTTATCGCCGCACCGGGCATACCGCGTACTCTGTCGGGGAAGAAGCAGGAGTTGCCGATCAAGCGGCTGTTCGCCGGCTGGTCTGTTGCCAAGGTTGTCAGCCCGGATGCGACTGCGACTCCGGACATCCTGTCCTGGTATATCGAGCGGGCGAAACTCTGGCAGCGGGACGTGGAAAGCGGCATCGATCGGCGGTCGGAGCAGGCATCATGAAGGCGGGCGTCGTCGGAGCAGGCCTTATGGGGTCGGAGATCGCACTGGTATTCGCGCTGGCAGGGCACGAGGTCGTGATCCATGATCACAGTGATTATGCGCTGGCTGGCGCGATCGACTGGTTGCGCAATATTTTGCAGAACGGCGTGGCGCGGCAGTTATACACTTCGGCCGTCGCGGGGACAGCACTGGCGCGAATCCATCCGGTTACAACCCTTCCTGCAATGGCCGATTGCCAGATGGTGACCGAAGCCGTCCATGAATTGATCGATGTCAAGTCGACCGTCCTGAGAGCGCTGGAAGAAATTTGCCAGCCGACGTGCATCCTCGCGTCGAACACTTCAACACTGCCGATCTCGACGCTTGCCGGGTTTCTGACGCCCGAGCGCCGCGCATACTTCCTTGGCACCCATTATTTTTCGCCGGTTTCGCGCATGAAGCTCGTCGAGGTAATCCCTGGCATCGCCACCGATGCAGCCGTGGTTGACAAGGCGACGGATGTGCTAGTCGGCATCGGCAAGCAGCCAATAAGGATCAAGGACGTAGCGGGTTTCGCGGTCAACAGGATGCTCCACGCTCTTCTGATAGAGGCAGTCAAGCTGGTCGAAGAGGGCGTAGCAACGCCCGCCGATCTTGACGCCGCCTGCCGCCTTGGCCTCGGCCATCCCGTCGGTCCGTTCGCGATGATGGATATCGTGACATCGGATTTGTGTCTGCAGGTCCAGGAAATCCTCTACGATGCCTATGGCGAGCGGTTCCGTCCGCCTGCCTTGTTGAAGCAGCGCGTCGCGGAGGGATATGTGGGCGGGCGGGAAAAACCCGGCTGGCTGGCCAAGAGCCGAGAATAAGTGGACTGGAGAGGAACGAGACCATGATTGAAGCCAAACTACTGCGCGACTGTTACAGGTGTCGAACATGATTGCCGCCACAGCACCTGATACGAGCTACAAGTCCAAGGCAGGAGCCAGGATCACCCTTGGCATGTTGTGCTTTGTCTATGTGCTCAACTTTCTCGACCGCCAGTTGATTTCGATTCTGGCCAAGCCAATCCAGGACGGACTGAACATAACGGACGGTCAGCTCGGTTTGCTCACTGGTTTTTATTTCGCCCTTTTTATTGCTTCATCGCGATTCCGATCGGCTGGCTAGCCGATCGTACCAGTCGCGTGAAGGTCCTCTCCGCGGCCTGTGCCATCTGGAGTGGCGCAACGGCCGCCTGTGGAATGGCTGGCAGCTACGCTCAGCTGGTTGCCGCACGCATGATGGTGGGCGTGGGTGAAGCAGGCGGCGTCCCACCATCCTATGCGATCATTTCGGACTCATTTCCACGCGACCGACGGACAACGGCAATGGCGATCTTTAACTTAGGCCCGCCGATTGGCTCCGCCCTGGGCGTTGCTTTTGGCGCGTCATTGGCCGCTGCGTTCAACTGGCGCGTACCATTTTACGTGATCGGCGCGATCGGTGTGGTGACTGCACTGGTAGTCTATTTGACCGTCCGTGAGCCCAAACGCGGCGAAGCTGACGAACTGCCAGTGGCGGTAACGTCGGAGGTGGCTCCCGAAGGTTCGTCGCTACCATCACGCAATTCTTCCGCAATCCGTTACTTGTAATGGTATCTCTGGCAAGTGGCGCGGGCAATTTCATCACATATGGCTTGTTGAATTTCACTGTACTGTTTCTGATGCGCGAAAAGGGAATGACCCTGGAGGACGTCGCGCTCTGGTATGCGCTGATCGTCGGGATCGGGATGAGCGCCGGCATCTATGCCTCAGGCCGTATCGTCGATCGGTTCGCGCGCCGCAGCAAGACCGCTTTTGCCACAGTGCCTGCGGCTTCGCTTATACTGGCATTGCCCTTTTTCTGGGCTTCGTTTGGGCGCCAACCTGGGAAGTTGCGTTGGTGTTTCTTGTAGTTCCGATGTTCCTCAATTCCTTCTTCCTCTCGGCGACGGTTACCTTCGTCCAGAGCGAGGTGGCGCCGGAACGGCGCGTTATCTCGGGGGCGCTTCTGCTCCTCGTAATGAATTTCATCGGTCTTGGCCTTGGGCCGACCTATGTCGGCATGGCGAGTGACTTCTTCCTCCCGACCTATGGCGAACACGCCCTGCAGGCAGCATATTACGCGCTAGCGCCCATGTATCTTATCGCCGCATTGCTGTTCCTGTGGCTCGCTCGGCTGATCAAGCGTTCGGCGTCGGAGACCGCCCCGTGAGCGCGGCTAGAATAATGCCGGGAACATTGGAGAGGACCATGAAACGCAAGCATTGTTTCGCCATAGTCGCGGCGAGCTCTATTGCCTGGACAACGCCGGGTACGGCTTTGGCTCAAAGCACAGAACCGATTGAGGATGCGCAAGCCCGCTGCACTGCGCTCTCTCAACTGAATCTTGCCCACACTACCATCGAAAGCGCGATGCTCGTCCCCGCCAAGTCTGCCGAGACGACGATTACGGGCGAGCTCCCCGGATATCGCAGCTTTTGTCGCGTCGTCGCGCGCGTCCGGTCCGAACCCGGCTCCGACATCGGAGTGGAGCTTTGGTTGCCAACACAGGGCTGGACCGGGGTGTTCCATGGCAATGGCAGCGGCGGCTTTGGCGGCACTTTCGCGCTCGGCTATTCGGGCATGGCGGAAGGGCTACGCCGTGGCTTTGCTACGGCTACCACCGACGCGGGAACCGCACCCGCCTCGCCGCTGGAAGGCGACGCCCTGATCGGTCAGCCTCTCAAGTGGCGCGACTGGGGACGGCTCTCCACTCATGCCATGACAACGACCGGCAAGGCGATAACCAGGGTATTTTACGGCGAAGATGTGCAGAGATCCTATTATACCGGATGTTCGACGGGTGGGCAGATGGGTCTGGTCGAGGCGCTCTACTATCCGGACGATTACGATGGCATCCTCGTCGGCGCGCCGGTCATGAACCGCACTTGGGGCCATGCAACGGTCTTGTGGAACCATAGCGCAGCGAACGGCAAACCTGGCGGCCTGCTTTCGGATTCGAAGCTGGAGCTGCTCAACAAGGCTGCCATCGCCACTTGCTGGAAACAGGGCAGCGGACTTGCCGGTGACCGGTTTATCTCGGAGCCCATGAGTTGCAAGTTCGATCCGAAGGTTCTGCAATGCAAAGGCGCGGCGACCGACAGCTGCCTCACCAAAGGCGAAGTCGCAACCGCTCGCGCTTTCTATTCTGGTCCGACCGACCGCGACGGCAGACCGAACTTTTACGGCTGGCTTCCGGGTAGCGAGATGCCCGATACCTTTGGCTGGTCCTTTCTGCAGAAGCCGATTGCCGATCAGCCACCGTTCGGCGCCCTGTTCAAATGGGTGTTCGGTGCCGACTGGAATTGGAGAGACTTCAATTTTGATCGGGACATGCCGGTCGTTGATGCTCGTCTGGACCCGATCGTCAATGATGCGACGCGCGGAAGCCTTACTTCTTTTGCCAACCGCGGCGGCAAGCTGATCGTATTTCACGGCTATGCCGACACGCTCGTGCCGCCAGGCCAGTCGGTCGCCTTCTTCAACCGCCATGCCAAACAGATGGGAGGCGCGGCGAATCTCGCGGAAAGCGCGCGATTATTCATGGCGCCGGGCATGATGCATTGCGGGGGCGGTGCGGGCCCGGATTCTTTCAACGCCACGCTGGGTATTCCACAACGCCCCCCATCCGACGATCCGCAGCACGACCTGTTTTCTGCCCTTATTGCTTGGACAGACCACGGAGAAGCCCCCGATCGCGTCACCGCGACAAAATTCTCGAGTGAGGATGTCGGCAAGATCGATATGCAGCGCCCGCTTTGCCCCTATCCACAGCGGGCTGTCTATCGCGGTTTCGGATCGACGCTGGCGGCGAGCAGCTTCCGATGCGAGGCTCCGATCGAACCGTGAGGCGAGCATTGGAGCGTCGTCGCGGGCGAATAGCGATCGGGTGATTGAAGGGGACGACCAATGTTCACTCGCCGAGACTTCGCTCGCTTTGCTGCTGCTGGCACCGCCACCTCGTTCGCGGTGCCTTCGCTGGCCGTATCGGTCAGAACTGTGACGATCCGGCTGCTCACTTCAAGTTACGTGCTCAGAGAGCTGGCAGTCGCTATCTATCGGACGCGGGGTTACCACCGACAGAGAGCATAACTCGATCCGCTCCTTGTCCTCTTTCACGGTGGCAATGGCAGTGAGCAGGATCTCGTCTATTTCAAGTCGGTGATCGACGCAGAGATCCTTGCCGGTCGCCTTCCGCCACCACGCCCCCAATCGCCTCCTCGACCTGAGCATCTATCTCGAGGTCGGTACCAAGACATGCTATTCCTCTACCAAGGTGTTGATTTACTCCACAGAGTTTTGTGCGACGCGCGGCTTGCGCACGACTATCGTCTGGTGCACGGCGCCGAGCATATGGATAGATCCTCGGTACACCGTATGGCCGATGCGCTCGATTTCATCAGCCGCCAAATATTGCCGCCCCTATGGATCGAAGAAGGCGTTCTTGGTCTTCGGTCCATTATGGACTGGTAAAAGCGTATTGCCGGTGTTGAGGTTCAGCCAGTTGATTCGCGGCAATTGACAGTCGCGAATGCGACCTGCCCAAACCCTAATTAGCGACTTCGCAAGCTGAACCTCGCTCGACGGGCAAGAGAGCGGGGTGTAGTGCAGTTCTCGAGCTGTCGATCATCGTGATCGAACGCGAAGTCTGATCGCGCGAAGGTGTCATCGCTCCGGGCTGCCTTGTCGAACACCGCGATAATGGTCCGTAAATTGCGCATTTCAGCTGGGAACGGTCTTTCTGCTTCCCGTTCGGTTGTTGTCATTCGAGCAAATAAAATGGGAATTAGAAGTGGTGGGTCGCTACCTGACTTAACTGCCGACGTTCATATTCTAAGGGCAGAAAATTATTGATGCAATCCATAGCGCCACACATTCTCGCCGATCTTTTTGTTTCGCTGTAGCCCGTGATGCCTGCTTTGAAATCGTCTGTCTGGCACCCGTTTCACGGTGCGTAATCTTGGGATGTGGCAGGCAACTGCCTATAGGCATGTCATCCTTTTCTTCGCTAACTCGCTCAATTGAAACGCACAAACATTGCCAGAATTCGGAAACCTATGCCAAAAATAATATTCACACACGTGATAGTGAGTGTTGACATATTGCAATGGTATCGACATAAACCCTGCCCAAGTCATCGACAAAGAGCGTTGACGAGGAGGAGAGGTTCAAATGAAAGTTAAGTTTTTGCGTCCGCGTCTGCGGTCGCTTTGCTCGCGCAACCAGTTTCCGCTGCAGAACAGTCCAGCGTAACGTCACAGTCTACTGACAAGGCAGCGCAGGACGAGAAGCGCGGTGATAAAGAAATTATCGTTACCGCCACACGCCGCAGCGAGCGAATTCAGGATATTCCCATCAGTGTCACTGCCTATTCCCAGGAAGATTTGGATGATCTTGGCATCGTCGGCTTCGAAGGGGTTGCACAGAATACGCCGGGCATCGTTGTCAACAAGCCGACACAGAATTTCAACAATTTCACGAGCCGCGGAATCAATACCAACGGCTATAGCGCCGGGCTCCAGAGCGCGGTTGCCATCTATATTGACGAGCTGCCGATTTCGGCGAACGGCAACTCGACAATTCTGGATCCGAATCTGTACGACGTTGAGCGCGTTGAATTTTTGCGCGGACCGCAGGGCACATTGTTCGGTTCCAACTCGCTTGCCGGTGCGATGCGGATCATTACCCGCGCGCCCGACCTCGATGATTTCGAGGCTTCTGTCAGTGCCGACCTTGCCCTCACCGGATCCAGTTCGGTGCGTCAGCGCTATAATGCAATGATCAACATTCCGATCATGACCGACGAACTGGGTCTGCGAGCTACCGGATACTACCGCAACGAAGATGGTTGGGTCGACAACATCGGAACCGGCGTGAACGACTCCAATAGTCTGGAAGCCTATGGCGGGCGCGTCAGCTTGCTGATGCAACCCAGCGACCGCATGAAAGTCCGCTTGCTCGCCTCCTACGAAAACAGCAAGCCTGCGGATTCCGCCCTTACCAATCCGACACTTGGGAAATTTACACGCAGGTCCGACCGTCCCGACCTATTCCAAGGCGAACTCACCAACTTTAACGTGACGGTCAATCATGAATTCGATTTTGCAGAACTGATCAGTTCAACAACATTGTCTAATTATGATGCCTCCTTTTACGTCGACCTCGCGGGAACCTTCGGCCAACTGATCCCCTTCGCGCTTGACGCCTATGGATATGATGACCTGTTTGTTCAGGAAACCCGGCTGGTGTCGCGTACATCCGGTCCGATAGAGTGGGTGGCTGGCTTCTTCTACTATGACAAGCGGCGGACAGTCGATTTTGCTTATCGTTCGTCGCCGGAATTCCTGTCTGCAACCGGGCTTTCCGGGTTGCCCAACGAATATTACCAGCGTTTTGAGGCATATACTGACCAAACGGAAATAGCAGGGTTTGGCGAAGTCACCGCGCGCTTCAGTGACAGCTTCTGGATTACGGGCGGTTTACGCTACGGCAGCACGGAAGTGCAATCCTTTACCCGCGGCGGAGGCTATAATAGCGATTATCTGAACCGCGCATTTTTGGCCCATATTTTTCACCCCTCAACATAACAACAGTCGATTATGAAGAGGGATTGAAAGTTAAGGACGATCGCCTGTCCTACAAGGCCAGCGTTTCGTGGAAACCGAATTCGGACCTGACGAACTATGCAACGATATCAACCGGCTTTCGTACGCCGGTGGTCAACGCACGCGCCGGACTGGCCAGCGCCCTCGATCCCAATGATCTGATCATCCCGGACGGCGCAAGATCGGACAGCGTCACTAATTATGAGGTCGGTCTCAAAGGCCGCTGGCTAGGTGGTGACCTGGTCGCGAATATTGCAGCTTATTATATCGACTGGAAAAATATCCAGGTTCAGGCAAACCGCGTGTCAGATTCTATACAATTCGCGACCAACATCGGCGGCGCAGAAAGCTATGGCCTCGAATTCGAGTTTGTCGCGCGACCGATCCAGGGTTTGAGCCTTACGCTCAATGGCTCGTTTAACGAAGCCAAGGTAACCCAACTTACAGCACTAGAGGCAGCAATCTCCGGTGCTGAAGAGGGCACGCGACTTGCATCACCGCACTTCCAGGGCTCGGGTACAGCGCGCTACGACTTTTCGATCGGCGCTACCAATAGCGCCTTCGCCGCCGTCAATGTATCGCATGTCGGTTCGTTCCCGAACCAGTTTCCAAACGTGCCTGGCAATCCCGCGGCCCTGTCTCCTACTTACGACTTTACCGACGCATGGACCAATGTGAATCTCTATGCCGGGGCTAAGCTTGGGTCGATCGATCTAACCGCCTATGTCGAAAATGTCTTGAACGACAGCTCAATCACCTATGTTCACCCGGAAGCATTCCTTGATGGCCGCTATGCCAGGTTGCGGCCGCGCACGGTTGGCGTCCGCGCCAATTACCGCTTCTGATGGGGCAACGGAAAATGAAAGCTACGATGATCCGCCGCCTGCTGCCCCTTGCCCTTGCTGCGACAACCTTGTCCGCAGAACCCGCTGCCGCCACAACCGACCCAGTGGTCGATGCGCCGGCAGGCAAGGTGCAGGGAAACGAGGCCAAAGGCATCCGCACCTTCAAGGGCATTCCTTATGCCGCACCACCGGTTGGCAAGTTGCGCTGGACGCCACCCCAACCGGTGCCTGACTGGCAGGACGTGCGCGATAGCACGAAATTCGGTGCGGCGTGCATGCAACCAAAGCCGCGAGGCCCCAGCATCTATGCGTGGGACCTGCCAGCGATGAGCGAGGATTGCCTGTCGCTCAACATCTGGGCGCCAGATAATGCCACGCGAGCGCCGGTTTTCCTGTGGATTCATGGCGGTTCGCTGACCACTGGATCGGGCGGGGACCCGTTATATGACGGCAGCGCGCTCGCTGCACGAGGTATGATCGTCGTGTCGATCAACTATCGGCTAGGGGCACTCGGCTATCTCGCGCACCCGGGACTTAGCGCCGAATCACCGGAGGGTGTGTCGGGCAATTATGGACTGCTCGACCAGATCGCGGCACTTGAATGGGTGAAGCGAAATATTGGCGCATTCGGCGGTGACGCTGACAATGTAACAATCGCGGGCGAGTCTGCTGGCGCGCTCAGTGTCATGTATTTGATGACGGCGCCGCGTGCGCGCGGGCTGTTCGACAAGGCGATCGTGGAGAGCGCCTATATGGTTTCGGCGCCAGCGCTACGCGAAAAACGCAACGGCATGATAGCAGCCGAGCAGCAGGGCACCGACCTGGCGACCAAGCTTGGCGCCGCCGATCTTGTAGCGCTCCGCGCGATGTCCGCAGAAGAGATTGCCGACAAGGCCCCTGCGATCGGGTTTTTCCTTTCCCCGTCATCGATGGCACCACCGTGCCGCACCAACTGGTCGAGACTTTCGACCGCAACGAACAGGCGCCGGTTCCGATTCTGGCTGGCTTTAACGCTGGCGAAATCCGGTCTCTGCGTTTCCTGCTGCCCAAGACACCTGATAATGCTGACGCCTATGAAGCGGCAATCCGGGCCAATTACGGCGAGTTCGCGGACGCTTACCTGTCCCGTTACCCTGCCAAGAATATGGAGGAAAGCATGCTAGCCGCGACACGCGACGCGATGTACGGCTGGACATCCGAGCGGCTGGTATCGAACCAGGCAGCGCTCGACATTCCCGCGTATCTCTATCTTTTCGACCACGGCTATCCCGCGACCCAGGAATGGAAATTGCACGCCTTCCATGCTGCCGAACTGCCCTTCGTATTCGATACCGCCGGAAAGACGCCGCCACTGTGGCCGAAAATCCCGAATAAATTATCGGAGCGGAAGCTGACTGCCGCAATGGGGGATTATTGGGCAAGCTTCGCCAGAAACGGGGTACCAAGAGCCAAGAACCAGCCGGATTGGTTGCCCTATTCCCGGAACAAGGCCTTCATGCATTTTGGCGATGTGCCACGCTTGAGGCGCAATCTTTTCCCCGGAACAGCGGCGCTGCACGAAGCGGTCGTGTGCCGCCGCCGCGCAGCAGGCGATATCGCATGGAACTGGAACATCGGCATAATCTCGCCGCCTCTTCCACCGAAAGTCGAGGAGTGCCAATGATCGACGGTTCAATGCAAGACTATGCAATGACTCTCGACAAGTTTCTTTCCCACGCAGCAAAATGGCATCCCTTGGGTGAGGTGGTGTCTGCTGCGGCGGACGGAACGGTCGAGCGCATCGGCTACGCTGCGCTATATGATCGCGCCCGGACAGTATCAGGTGCCTTGCACGCGCTTGGTGTGCGTCGCGGCGACCGGGTTGCGACCCTGGCTTGGAACACACAGGGACATTTTGAAAGCTGGTATGGCATCATCGGTATGGGTGCCGTGTGTCATACACTCAATCCTCGCCTGACCGCCGTGCAGCTCGGCTCTATGCTGGTGCAGTCGGAAGCCAGCGTCCTGCTGGCCAGCCCCGACCTCCTGACCCTGGCCCAAGCGGCCACAGCTCATGCTGATTCTGTGCGGCATATATTGCTGCTTGATGAGCGCGCTTTAGCGATTCGAAAAGATGAGCTCCCTGTTGCTGCAGGAACACTTGAGGACGCAATGGCAACTGCGTCTTCCGATATAGGATGGGGGCAATTCGATGAACTTAGCCCGTCGGGGCTCTGTTTCACCTCGGGAACCACAGGCGTACCCAAGGGTGTTACCTATACCCATCGCGGTTGTTATCTGCATACTTTGCGCCAGCTCAGCGCCGACGTCATGGGTGTTCGCGCGCATGATGCGGTGCTGGCGGTCGTACCGATGTTCCATGCCAATGCTTGGGGACTACCGTTCACGGCTCCAGCAGTCGGTGCCACGCTGGTGTTGCCTGGGCGAAACAGCGATGGTGCGCATATCGCGGCGCTGATCCGCTCGGAAGACGTCACATTGGGCGTCGGCGTGCCGACAGTCTGGCTGGGTCTGGTTGAGCATCTCGAGCGTGAAGGGGGAGAGCTTCCATCGCTCGAACGGATTCTTGTGGGGGGGCGTCCATGCCACCGGCGTTGATGAAGCGGATTGAGCAACGACTGGGTGTCGAGGTCCAGACAAGCTGGGGCATGACTGAATTGTCGCCGCTCGGGACCGCTGCAGTTCCCGGTGACGATGGTCGACAGCCGGGTCTTTCGGGACGACCGGCAATAGGCGTAGACCTTCTGCTAACCGACAACGAGGGGAGGGCGATTGACGACCAGCGCGGAGTCGAGGGATATTTGCGCGTGCGCGGACCAAGCGTCGTCGAGCGCTATTTCGGCCACGAGACCTCCGCTACCGATTCTGACGGCTGGTTCGATACCGGAGACCTTGCACGGATCGGCGTCGACGGAAATCTGACGATCACAGGCCGGGCAAAGGATCTGATAAAATCCGGGGGTGAATGGATCAATCCTTCTGAAATCGAAACTCTGGTTGGCGCGCTGCCGCAGGTATCGCTTGCCGCAGTGATAGGTCGAACGGATCCCAAATGGGGTGAGCGACCGGTTCTGCTGGTTGAAACATGCGACGGCTCGATCAGCGACGAGGAGCTGCTTGCACCATTGCACGACAGCGTTCCGTCCTGGTGGCTCCCCGATACAATTATAAGGGTGGACGTGATGCCGCTCGCGGCTACCGGAAAGATCGACAAAATACAATTGCGGGCGGATTACGGACACGTGTAGAGTGATTTCGGTCGTGACGGCAAATATTTGCAAAGGAAATGAGTTTGGCATCAATAGCAAAAACTAGTGTGAAGAAGGTTTCCAAGGCAGAGCAACGCGCCGAGATGATGGATCAGATCCTCGATGTAGCCGAACTCCTTTTTTCGAAGCACGGCTTTTATGGCGTGACACTGAAGGACGTAGCGAAGCAGGTTGGCGTCCACCACACTTTGCTAAACTATTATTTCGACGACAAGCAAACGCTGTTCGACGCCGTGTTTGCTCGGCGTGCAGTTGTAACAATCGAGAAACGAATAAAGGCGCTTGATGATTATGACCGCGCTGCCGGCGAAAACCCGACAGTTGAAGGTGCCCTCCACGCCTTTCTCGATACCGACCTTGATCTTTATATTGAGGGTGGGGAGGGTTGGAAGAATTATGGCGCATTCGGTGCACAAGCATCGAATAGTCCCGATGGCGCGGAATATATGGATAAATATTTCGACCCGGTTGTGTTGCGCCTGATCGATATTTTGAAGAAAGCCCTGCCGGACGCCGCTGAAGAAGATATTTTCTGGGGGTATCATTTCGTGACTGGGGCGCTGATGCTGACACTGGCACGAACGGGCCGTATCGACAAATTGTCGCACGGCCTTTGCCAGTCGGAAGATTATTCTGCGGTCAAGGAACGGATGGCTCGATTCATGGCAGCGGGCTTCAAGGAAATTTGCGAGCAGCGTTAACGGGCTGGCAGCTGAGACTAGAAACAAGGTCAGCTCCAATCTCAAGATGAATTTTTATTCACTCACTCGTGAGTTACGGAAAGTGCAAGATATATGATGAAGGTATATTGGAAGGGACGGTCGACCAGCTTGATGCGGGCGTGGCCTGACACATGTGGTTTCGAAGGGCATCGCGATGCTCCCGCAGCAAACCGCAAAATGATGAACATCGAACAAGTTAATCCGGCGATCACTGCCGGACATTGAAATTCCCCGGCAGTAGCGAGCAGGCCGAAGTCTGCCGCCTCTGCCGGTATAAATGGGAGAAGGAATATGGCTACCAACAAGGAAGCTTTGCCGGATGGCGTCGGCAAAAACAGAATGAGAAACTTGTTGTCACCGCTTCGTCGCTGGGGACGGTGTTCGAATGGTATGACTTTTACCTCTACGGCCTGCTTGCCAGCGTCATTTCGGCGAAGTTTTTTCGGGTGTCAACGAAACTACCGGCTTCATCCTGGCTCTGATGGCCTTTGCTGCGGGCTTTGCGGTACGGCCGTTTGGCGCGCTGGTATTCGGGCGGGTCGGCGATATCGTAGGGCGCAAGAAAACCTTTCTCGTAACCATGGCGATCATGGGTCTGTCGACCTTCGCAGTCGGCTTACTGCCAAGCTATGACCAAATCGGCATTGCGGCACCGATTATCCTGATGGCGCTGCGATTGTTGCAGGGCCTTGCGATCGGTGGCGAATATGGCGGTGCTGCGGTCTATATCGCCGAACATGCACCGAACGGGAAACGCGGTTTTACACCGGCTTCATCCAGACAACAGCGATGCTGGGTCTTATTCTGGCCTCCATGTTCGTGGTCGGGTTGCGGACAAGCTTGGATGCCGATGACTTCCTGTCCTGGGGTTGGCGCCTGCCGTTTCTTTTCTCGATCGTCCTGCTGCTGGTCGCGCTCTGGATCCGCCTTCAGCTCAACGAAAGCCCGGTATTCCAGCGGATGAAAGCGCATGGCGCAACATCCAAAGCACCGCTCAGGGAAGCTTTTGGCAAATGGAAAAACCTGAAGATCGTTCTGATCGCGCTTTTCGGGGCGGTTGCGGGACAAGCGGTCATCGGCTTCTCGGGCCACCTCTACCCGCTTTTCTTTCTTGAGAAAATCGCCAAGGTCGATGGTGCTACCGCGAACTTCCTAGTCGCCACTGCGCTCACCATCACTATTCCTCTCTATGTTTTCTGGGGCTGGCTCAGCGACAAAATTGGCCGCAAACCGATCATGATGACCGCATGTGTTATTGCCGTTTTGCCTATTTCCCGCTTTACAGTGCGCTGGTCAACGCCGCGAACCCGGCAATGGCGGCTGCTATCGAACGCGCACCCGTTAGCATCGTGGCCCATGGCTCCGAATGTTCGTTTCAGTTCGATCCTATCGGTAGCAACACCTTCGACACAACAAGTTGTGACATCGCAAAATCCTATCTCGCGAAGAGCGGGGTAAATTATGAAAATATCGATGCGCCGATCGGCAGCATAGCGGCGATCCGGATTGGCGATCGGAATATCGTTGCTCCTGATCCTGCGCATGTCTCAGGCGACAGCAAGAATAGCGCCGTTGCCGCTTTCGGAACTGATGTGCAGCGGGCGTTGGTAGCAGCAGGCTATCCCACCGTCGCTGATCCGGACCAGATTAACCGGTTCAGAGTGATCGTGATCCTCTGCATGCTCGGAACGTTGGGAACGATGGTTTACGGGCCGCTGGCAGCATTGCTGGTCGAACTGTTTCCCGCACGTATCCGCTATTCGTCCCTGTCTCTGCCCTATCATATCGGGAACGGCTGGATCGGGGGCTTCATGCCGACGGTTGCCTTCGCGATGGTTGCGGCGACCGGCAGCATCTATCAGGGCCTGTGGTACGCTATTGTCATCGCCGGCATTACCGCAGTGGTCGGAATATTGTTTCTCCCGGAAACCTATAAACGCGACATTGAAGCGTAGAAAGGAACCAGCGATGGCGGGTCAGGGCTTCGAGATCGGGCGGCGCGAGTTGATGCAGGTGGCGGCAGGCACAGCGGCCGCTCCGGCGCTTCTGGCAAATACGACATCGGTGACCGCACGTCGCCCTGCACCGGCTGATTTTTGTGGGGTGCCGCAATCTCTGCCCATCAAAGCGAGGGCAACAATGTCAATAGCGATGCCTGGCTGGCGGAAAATCTTGAGCCGACCTTGTTCAAGGACCGTTCCGGTGATGCGTGCGATAGCTATCATCGCTATGATGAAGACTTCGCACTTGCCCAGCAATTGGGTTTGAACTGCTACCGCCTGGGCGTCGAATGGGCGCGGATCGAACCCAGCGAAGGCTGTTTTTCCAATGCGGCGCTTGATCATTACAAGCGCGTACTCGAATCATGCCGCGCTCGCGGGCTGCGGCCGATGGTGACCTTGAATCATTTCACCACCCCGCTCTGGTTTGCTGCCCGTGGCGGCTTTGAGGTGGAAGATGCGCCACAGTTATTTACCCGCTTCTGCCGCACCGTCGCCGAAAGGCTGGGCGGGCTGATGCATCTTGTGACCACGTTCAACGAAGCCAATATCGGATTGCTGGTGGCGCTATACCCACAGTCGGCTGAAGCCCGAAAGCAGATCCGCGCGGTCAACCGGGCTGCGGTTCGCGCCACCGGTTCGCCGCGCTTTTCGCGCCTGGCCTATTCCGATCCGGCAATTTCGACTCCTATCCTGCAGCAGGCGCATCGACTGGCCTATGACGAAATCAAGTCGGTAAGACCGGATCTTCCGGTTGGGATAACGTTGACAACCCAAGAGATTCAGTCCGCAGGATCACCTTCTCTGGTCGCGTATTATGAGCGGAAACTCTATGGCGACTGGGTCGATGTGGCCCGTAGCCACTCGGATTTCTTCGGGGTACAGTGCTATACCCGCATGGTTTTCGACGAGAAGGGCATGGTCGCGCCGCCGCCGGACGCCGAATTGACGATGTCGGGCTATGAATTTTACCCCCAGGCGCTGGCGAATACGATACGCTGGGCGCACCGCAATATTGGCAAGCCGATTTATGTGACCGAAAGTGGCATAGCGGTGAACGATGACGAGCGCCGGATTGCCTTTATCGACCAGGCGCTCGACTGCGTCCGGGCCTGTATCGACGAAGGAATCGCTGTTCGCAGCTATCTCTACTGGTCCCTGCTCGATAATTTCGAATGGACATCGGGCTATGGCCACACTTTTGGACTGGCAGCCGTTGACCGAGAGACGTTCAAACGGACGCCCCGGCCAAGCGCCTATCATTTCGGTGCACTGGCTCGCGCGAACCGGCTGTAACAACACAAACCTTCAGGCTTTGCCAGCTTCCAGCAGAAGGTTGCGAAATGCCTCGGTCGTGTCGGCAACGCTCGACGCATCTATGCATCGCTCGTCATCGTCAGCGACATGATGGAAGCGGTGCACGCCGAACACGCCTGTCACCGAGGGGTAGCCCGCGGCAATGATCGCGGTTAACTCGCCCGCCGATAATTTGTCGCTCGGATAGGGTCCTTCGAGACCCGCCAGTCCCTTGAACAGGCGCCGTGCCGGGTCGAGCAGTGGCGGGCTGACAACCAGATAGCGCTGAGAATCCGTGCCCGGCAGCGGTGACAGGCCAAACAGCCCCTCGTGCCAGTCGCGTGCGGCAAGATTGGCTCCGAGATGTAACCAGAAGTGGGTCTCTTCGGGCTTGGGCGCTGTCGCCTTCAGCGATTCCTCGGCCCCCAGATTTTCATATTCATGGCCGCTGTTGCAAAGGAAGGCGATATCGTGATCGGGCAGCATCCTGGGTATGTTGCGCGCAAGGTCGAGCCATGCGGCAATGCCGCCGCCGCGTTCTGCCGCG
Source organism: Sphingopyxis sp. BSNA05 (assembly GCF_013265645.1). Taxonomy (NCBI): domain Bacteria; kingdom Pseudomonadati; phylum Pseudomonadota; class Alphaproteobacteria; order Sphingomonadales; family Sphingopyxidaceae; genus Sphingopyxis; species Sphingopyxis sp. BSNA05. The sequence continues at coordinate 34,266 of NZ_PYIA01000077.1, forward strand.
CAACCGTACCAGCCGGAACGCGGTGTCGAGACGACGATCCATTTCCCTTTTTCCGATCCATCCGGCCGATCACGTTGAAAGCCGGTCGCTGGCCGGCCTGTCCCGTCAGCGTCACGGTTGCCCTGTCATGTGTCGTCGCAGCGCTCAGAAATTCAGCAGCATCGGCCGGCGCAAGCAGGCCCACGGGTCCGGCAAACATAGGTGCGCGACCATCGGCATTGAGTGCGATCACCTTGCCGGTGGGACCGTTGGTGACAATGACTACGGCCCTTGCACCGCCGGCAAAGGCCGCATCGCCGGGCCCGCGCACGGATTTCGAAAAGGCCGAAGACCAACGGCCATAGGGTAGATCAACCAGTGCAATTGCCCCGCCGAGCTGCGCATCCGCCCTACCCGCGCCATCGACGCGAACCAGCGGCCCCGACACGCCGCTGGCAGGCGTCGGAATGACAATTGGTTGCGGCCAGAGCGGTGCGCGCGCACCGTTGATGACGATTTCGCAATTTTCTGGATCAAAATATGGCACTGAAAGCACGGGTTTCTCGACCACGAACCCGGCCTCCTCAAGCTCGCCGGCAAGCCAGTGGCCGGAGGCTGTATCGCCCTCGCTGCCCGACTGCTTGCTCCCAAATCCGATATATCTGGCGAGATCGTCTGCAACGGAATTGGGCTGAGTGGTGCCTGTGGCCTGTGCCGCTGTTGGTAATGCGGCAGTCAGGGAAAGGCTGCTCGCGCCCACCAGCACCTCGCGTCTTGTCGGTCCGTTCATATCATCATCTCCCGGTTGTGCTGCCGCTTGTTTCCTTGCCGACATTATGGCGATCGTGAAGGAAGCGCACTTGATATTCACTAGCGAGTGAGTGTAGAGTTGGCACCGGACAATGGCAAGCATTGCGGCAGTGACAGGAGAGGAATGGAATGAGCAAAATCGCTCTTCGGATCATAGCATGTATCGGAATCTTCGCGACTGCCATAAGTGGCTCGCAATCTTCAGCGAAAATGCCAGATCGGCCTGAAGTCCAGATCCCCCAGGGGCGGCTCACCGGAACAATCAAAGACGATATCCGCATATTCAAGGGCATAGCCTATGCATTGCCGCCGGTTGGCCACCGGCGCTGGCAGCCACCCGCTCCGCCTGCAAAATGGCAGGGCACATTTGATGCAAACGCATTCGGAGCCAGTTGTATCCAACCTCCCTACCCCGCCAGCAGCGTCTATTTCGAGGAACTGGCAGCGACCAGTGAAGATTGCCTGACACTCAACATCTGGTCGCCGAAAACGCAAATGGCGCGCCCGTGGTCGTCTGGATCCACGGTGGCGCGCTGCAACGCGGATCAAGCGCCAGCTCGATGTATGACGGAAGTGAATATGCGAAGAGAGGAATCGTTTTCGTTTCGGTCAACTATCGGCTCGGGGTCTTCGGCTGGCTGGCACACCCTAGGCTCAGTGCTGAATCGCCGGATGGCATTTCCGGCAATTATGGCTTGCTTGACCAGATTGCAGCGCTGACGTGGGTGAAAGACAATATCGGCGCATTTGGCGGCGATGCACAGAATGTCACGGTGATGGGCGAATCGGCCGGTGCGCTGAGTGTCACCTATCTGCTCGCGAGCCCCCTCGCACGAGGTCTTTTCGCGAAAGCGATCATTCAGAGTGCGAATATCCGCGCAGTACCGCGATTGCGTGATCCTGCGTTCGGAATGCCCGCCGCGGAGACTATCGGCGTGATGCTTGGTAAGGATATCACTGCTCTGCGGAAGCTGGATGCCGGTGTGCTGATGAGAAAGACCTGGCTAGCCCGCTTCCCAGCACAAGGCACGGTCGATGGCAGGATATTACCCGCCAGGTAGTGGATATCTTCGACCGCGGCGAGCAAGCGAAGGTCCCGATCCTGGCGGGGCTCAATAGCGGAGAAATCCGCTCACAACGTTCCCTCATTCCGGAGGCCCCGAGACAGCCGGCTGCCTATGAGGCCGAAATCAAGCGCCGCTATGGGAAGCTTTCGCCTGCCTATTTGAAACTCTATCCTGCCTCGGATATCGCAGAAAGCCAGCTCGCTGCGACGCGCGACTCGGTATATGGCTGGGCAATCGAGCGGTTGATCAGGCATCAAGCCGCTGCCGGACAGCCCGCCTATTCATTTGTCTTTGATCATTGCTATGCAGCGGCCCGTGCGCGCAGGCTGTGCAATTTTCACGCTGGTGAGATACCGTTCACTTTCGGCCATATCAGCAGCGATGCGCGATTGCCGCCCAACTGGCCGGTACCCGTTGATGCGGCCGACGACGCCCTAGCGACGGTGATCATCGACTATTGGACGAGTTTCGCGGCTACTGGTGTTCCTTCGGCCGCTGCCGGTCCCTTGTGGCCGGCATTTGACAATGGCCAAGCCCGTATGCGCTTCGCGGCCACGCCAGTAGTGGAACATGGTCGAGCGGCGGCGATGTTTGAACTCCATGAGCAGGTCGTGACACAGCGGCGATGCTATGACGAGCAGTGGTTTATAAACATGGCTCCAATAAAACCCTGTCCACAGGACTGTAGTCTGTACATTGATGGGTGCTGTCAAAGCAAAGTGGCTGATCAGTCCAGGCGCTGCTAAATGGCATGGATGAGCAAGCCCGATACCGGCCGGCTTCGTGAACCGAATTCAACTCATTCAAAAAGAGCAAGTTTTTCGAAACTAAGATAAAGTCTGGAGCGGGCGAGGGAATGCGAACTCTCGATCCCGACCGTGCCAACAGGAACTCAATATCTCCCGGAAGCATATATTGGGTTTGTTTTCTATAGCGTTAAATTGGAGAGCGCAGCGAATAATTGTCATGTGGAACATCAACAGATGTTCGAGCGATAAGAGGATCGGTGGCGGACCGACCTTTCCTCCCCCATTGGACCCACCGGTCCGTCACCACTCGCTTGAAGCCGGAGATCACTGTCGATGCCACCTAGTTCGGGACACACATCATCGGAAGCAAATTTGCCGGAGCCGATCAGCATGCGTGTGAACGATGCCTGCCGCTTTACCGGAATCAGCCGCAGCACGCTTTATCTGCTCATCGCCAGCGGGGATATTGAGATCATCAAGCTTGGCGCATCGACGCTGGTCGTGACCGAAAGCCTGAGGCGCTTCATTAATGAAAACGGCGATGCGCTTCCTGACATATCAGGTCAAACAAACGGCATCGTAGTTGAGAAAACTGTAGGAAAATCTGGACAAGATTGGGCGATTTGCGCACAATAATATCACGCCGGTTTAGGCCATAGGCAGATGCGTGTGGGAACAGGTGTGGTAACGCAGCCTTGGGCTTGGAAATCTGCAAGTCATTATCAATACTTGCAAACTTTTTCTAAGACCTCCGTGTCCTCCACTCCCTTAATCCCTGAATTATCAGAAGACCGCCGGCCCCGGCGCTTTGGCAACGGGACGTACGGCGGGTTGCGCGAACAGCGCGAAGCCCTGCTTCATCGGGTCGAATTCAAATGGTCCCGCCAGAAAAATCAGGAGGATCTGTGGTGCGCTGGGCCATGATATTGGCGCAGCGACAGAAATAGGGAGAATTTCCAAGGGTGACTTGTGAATTAGTCTAAAAAGTGGCTTGCCTCGTGCTCCGATTTTTCTAATACAATAAGAAACGGGGGATTTACTTGATGAAAATGAAATTTCTGGTGCCTATTCTGGCGCTCGCAACTGCCACGCCTGCGATGGCGGAGACCTTGACCAATGATACCGTGCTGTCGATGATCAGCCTGGGGCTTGGTGATGAGGCAATCGTCGCGAAAATCCGCGCATCGGAATCCGAATATGATCTGTCGATCGATTCCATGGTGAGCCTGAAAAACCAGGGCGTGTCGAGCGCGGTGATTGCGGCGATGATCGACGCGCAGGAAAGCAATAATTCCGGCGTGGCGGCGATGGTGCCGGATTCTCCCGATCCCATGGTGCCGCATCCCGAGGGCGTCTATCTGCTGGACGATACGGAAGAAGTCGCGAAGATGGTCCGGATCGATTCCACCATATCCAATCAGGCCAAAACAGGCGGTATGTTCGGCTATGCGCTTACCGGCGGTTTGGCTTCGGTGAGCGTGAAGGCGTCGATCCCCAACGAGACGGCGCGCGTGGGCATAAGTTCCCAGACACCTGTCTTCTATATGTTTTTGACGAGTCCAACCCGGACACCGTGGTCCAGTCGAGCAACTGGCAGTCCGGTTCAGCCCAGACCGTCAATTCTCCAAACGAGTTCACCCTGATCAGGCTGAAGCAGAAAAAGGGACGGCGCGAGGCGCGGGTCGGCAGCATGAACATCGGCGGCACCAAAGTCGGCGTGATGGACAAGGACCAGCATCGGTTCGATTATGAAATCGTCCGGCCCGGCGTTTACAAGGTCGTCATTCAGGAAGTTCTTGAAGAGGGCGAATATGGGTTCATCTATGCATTGAACGGCGGTGCCACAGGCGGCGCACATTTTCGATTTCACTGTCTATTAGATTCTCGGTTGCACCGACCTAAAAAGGAACCGGCCGGGGCCTGGTTCGCAGAGCGGGCCCTGGTGGTTGCGGGTCCGTTGCGGTTCGGTTGAACCAATCACTTGAACCACTGCCGACCCGGTTTTGCAGGTTGCAGCCAATGGCCCAGCCTTGCCTGTCATGTCGCCACAGATGGTCAAAAAACGGAGCGCCAGAAAAACCGGGCGCTCCGCGTGAGAATTCTTCCGGGCGGAATCGTCCGCACCGAATCTGATTGGTAATCAGTCCTCAAGTCCGGCAAGTTTTGCGCCAATCGTTTTGGCAACATCCACGCGAACCGAGTCATTATGTTCTTCAACGGTCTGGACAACGTTCCCGTCCTTGTCGAGCAAGACCGCTTCCTCATCCGATCCATCTGGTGCCAAGCGCACAATCAAGGGACGTGGATAGAGCCGGTTGCTTGCTCCGTTGGTGCCATCGACGACCGCGCCGACACCGCCGCCAAGCAGAATATTGCCAAAGGCAGAACCACCCAATTTGGATTGGATGAGGACGTAGGTAGATTGATATCCTGCCAGGGAAATGTCAGCGCGTTGATCATTCTTTCTTTTGAATTCGCGTTTGCACGGGGTCGTGCATTGTTCCCCGCCTGTGAATTCTACCAGCGCGCCGCCAGGTTCGGTCACCGCCGAATAATCCACGTTCGTGCCGTTGAGCACAGTGGCGCACCCGCCAAGACTGAATGCCAGGCTGGCTGCGGCTGCCACGTATAACTTACTTCTCATAAATAATCCCCCCTTATTATTTGGATATTTCAGGATATTTTAAAGGGACTTTTTGTAAAGTCGTTTCTAGTTTTATTTTTAATATCTATTTTTCTTTTCGAATTATTCTGCCTGGATCTGGCGAAATAGTGTGTGAAAAGCTGTCGTCCGTGCCGTGAGAATATACCGGGAGAGATCGGTACAACCGGACGGCCAGGCGCGCCCATTTCCGGATAAGCAGGTCCCGGAGCTTTTGATGACAAAGACTTAGCCAGTGAGGGCGATCATTGATGGTTGAGACATAAATTGAATTGACTATCCGCCATTGGCCCATCATCAATTCCGGACGCCATCCCGATTTGCAGTCTAGATTATTTGGGCCATGATGAATAACAGAAAAAACAAAGGCATAGCACCCCGTCGCGCGGTGGCGGACCGCGCTTCGCTGCTGGTGCTGGGCATTTTCATCGTTGCGATCTGCTTTCTCGGGGGGAGCGCCCGCGGCGATGCCGTGCAGCTGATTGTGCTGAGGCCGGTCGCTTGCCTGGTTGCCGCTTTTGCCCTGTACCAGCTGGGCGGGCAAAAGGTGCGGGGGCTTGTACCGCTATATGCGGGGCTGGCCTTTCTGGGCCTGTGGATGATCATCCAGTTGATACCCTTGCCCTATTCGATCTGGTCCGAACTGCCCGGCCGCGGCTTGATCGTGAAGCTTGATGCTGCCGGCGCGCAGGGGGAACTGTGGCGCCCATTGTCCTTTTCGCCATCGCGGACCGCCAATTCGCTGGCCGCGCTGATCGTCCCGCTGGCAGCGCTGCTGCTGTTCCATATCTATCCGGACAGACGGAAGAAGGACTTTCTCTCGCTGATCATCCTCATTGCATTCTGCAATTCTCTGCTCAGTATTCTCCAGATTCTCGGCCCCAGCGGCGGGCCGCTCTATTTCTACGAGTTCACCAATTCGTCCGAAGCCGTCGGATTTTTCGCCAACCGCAACCATTCGAGCGTTTTTTCCGCAGTATCGCTGTTGATCATAAGCTATGTCTACTCGCAGAACTGGCGCTTTTTCCGGCTCGGCGACAAATATAGCAACATGGCGTTGGGCACGGTCTACCTGCTGGTCTTCCTGTCCTCGATCCTGAACGGTTCGCGCGCCGGCTTCCTGTGTGGCGGCATAGCGCTGTTCATCGGCCTGATATTGTACAATTTGCGACCGGCGGACGCCGCAGCGCGTCGGAAGAAACAGGGAAAAAGGATCGGCTCGGTCCTCGTTTCGGTCGCTGCCGTCGGGTTCAGTGCGGTGCTGGTCCTGCTCTTCTTCGCGTCTGATCGCGTCCCGGCGATCAGCCGTCTGATCGAAACGGACACTATGGCGAACCTGCGGGCCGGCGCAATGCCGACCCTGCTCGAGATGATCGGAACATATTGGCCGTTCGGCACTGGCTTCGGGACATTCGACAAGGCCTATTTCATCCACGAACCCAGCGAATTGCTGATGCCCAGCTATTTCAACCAGGCCCATAATGACTGGCTGCAAATTCTGATCGAGGGCGGGGCTCCGGTGGCGGTGCTGGCCGTTGCCGCAATCCTGTTCTGCATCGTCAGTGTGCTGAAACTTTTCTCCGCCACGTCCGGAAACCGGGGCCATCTGCTTTTCTGGTTCGGGATCATGGGGATATTGGCGGTGGCCAGCGCGGTCGATTATCCGTTGCGGACGCCCTTGTTCAGCGCGGTCGCTGTCTGGATCTTGGCGCTGCTGTTCACCGCCCGCCGCAATCCGGAAGCGCTCGGCTTCGCCAAGGGGGTATAAACGGGGCATTCGGGGCCCTTGTCAGGGCGGCGAATCCGCCGGGAAACCGCCTCCGCAGCGCCCGACATCGTCACCCGTTCGGAAATAGCGATGGTTCGAGGTTGCCTAATCGCAAATTGCTGTTTACGGCTGAATTCCGTTGTGTGGTTTAGAGAGTGGAAATGAAAATCCAATTGAAACAATTGTTCATTTTGGCGGTATCGGGGGCTCTGTTGAGCGCTTGCGCAACCTCACCAATCGGTTCGTCGAGGGACATCGAACTGACGACATTGGAGGAGCTTCCTGCGAACAATGTCGGGACGCCCTATTCCGTCCGACCGCTTGAAACTCTGGAGATTGCCGTTTTCGGTTCGGAACTGCTGACCGGCACCTATCTTCCGGATGAACAAGGACGGCTGAATTTCCCTCTGATCGGTCTTGTCGATACGGATGGCCTGACGCCCTCCGGTGTCGAAGATGTGATCGAGGACAAGTTGCGCGGTAAATATATTCTCAACCCGCAGGTTACCGTTCGCCCGACCAAATTGCCGGAGCTGACCGTTTCGATCGGGGGAGAGGTGAAGAAACCGGGAACCTATATGTCCTCCAATTCGCAAACCCTGCTCCGTGCCGTCTACAACGCGGGTGGCTTGTCAGATTATGCAAAATCCCAAGAGGTCCTAATATCACGTACCGTAGGAGGCCAGAAATATATCGGCGCCTACAATCTCCAGGCGATCGAGCGTGGGAATTATCCGGATCCCGCCATCTATCCAAATGACGTTATTTCCGTCGGTGATTCCCCTTCAAAACGCTTCCTCCAGGCTATTCTGGCGTATATCCCCCTTCTTTCTACGACTGCGATCATGATCGACAGAGTAGGGCGATAGGCTAATAAAGATTATGGCAATGAACAATCAGCAAGCAAGATCAGCCATCGGTGATCGTGACGAATTCGAAACGACTACTTCTGATTCCATCAGTCTCCACGATCTGGAACGGTTCTGGCAGCAGGCGATCAACCTGCGCTATGTGATACTCGGCATCATCGTATTTTCGCTGGTCGTCGGATTGATCATGACGCTGCTGCAGACACCTCTCTACCGGTCCACCGCGCGCATCGAGATCAGCCAGATCGAGTCCGACGTGACCAATATCGGTGATGTGGAACTGCAGAATATCTCGAAGGATCGCCAGTATTTCGCCACGCAATACGAGCTTCTGCAGTCGCGCAGCCTTGCGAACCGGGTGGTCAGTGCCGGAAACCTGACTCGCGACAAGAATTTCCAGAATGCGTTCGGCCTTGCCGAAAGGGGCGTGTCGGACAATGCGGCGGCAAATATCCTGCTCGGCAATATCTCGATCCAGCCGATTGAATTCTCGAGCCTGGTAGATATCAGCTTTTCCAGCCCGGACCCCAAATTGTCGGCCGAAATCGCCAATCTCTGGGCGCAGGAATTCCTGGGCATGAATTTTGACAAAAGATTCGGCTCCAACGTCCAGGCCCAGAAATTCCTTGGAGACCAGATCTCCGAAATGCGGGAAAAACTCGAGCGTTCCGAACAGGAACTGATCGACTATGCCAACGCCAACGAGATTGTGAACATCACGCCGATTGCATCCGAAGAGGGCGCGACCGGTGGCGGCCAGACGCTGGCTTCGTCAGAGCTTTCCGCGTTGAGCGGCGATCTGGCCCGGGCAACCGCCGCACGGATCGAGGCCGAAAGCGCCCTGCGGGCGAGCGCGGCCGCAGCCGGGGCCGGCAGCGCCTCTGCCGTCCTGAAATCCCGTCTGTCAGAAGTGCAGGCCAAGCTTGCCAGCCTCAAGTCGCAATTCGGTCCGTCTTATCCGCAAATCGTTGCCCTGGAGGCAGAAGAGGCCTCGTTGAAATCCTCGATGCAGGGGCTTCGAACGACATCACCAGAGAATTGCGGGCCAATCTGCAAAAGGCGCTGCTCCAGGAGCAGGCCTTGCAGAGGGAATTCGATCGCGCCAAATCCGGTTATCTGGGGCAGCAGGGACAGGGCGTCCGCTACGGAATATTGAAGCGCGAAGTCGATACCAACCGGCAGCTCTATGACGCGTTGCTGCAGCGCTTCAAGGAGGTCGGCGTGGTCGGCGCGGGCAAGAATAACATGATCATGGTCGACAAGGCCGAGATCTCCCGGAGGCCTTATGAACCGTCCCTGACCCGCAACCTGCTGCTGGCCTTCCTGTTCGGTGCCTTTGCCAGCGGCGCGCTGGTCATCCTCCGCGAAACGATGGACCAGAGCATTCGCAACCCGGCTGATGTGAAGCGGGTTCTCGACCTGCCGGTTCTGGGTCTGATTCCGCTGATCCCGGAAGATGCCATCAACGAACAGCTGGAAGACAAGAAATCCGAACTGAACGAAGCCTATCAGGCGACCCGGACCAACCTGACCTTCCTGACGGACAAGGGCGCTCCCGGAACGCTGATGTTCACCAGTACGCGGCCGGATGAAGGCAAGACGCTTACCGCCGTCGCGGTGGCCGAAAGCCTCGGCCATCTGGGCAAACGCGTTCTCTATATCGATGCCGACTTGCGCAATTCGGGCTTGCGCGAGATTTTTGACAATGTGCCCAAACCGGGTGTCGGCCTGAGCGGCTTTCTGGCCGGAAGCGACGATTTTGCGAAAAGCATTGTCTCGCTGGATTCGCATCCGTTCGATATTTTGCCAAGCGGCAGAAAGCCGCCCAATCCCGGTGAATTGCTGGCTGGCCCGCGCTTGCAATCGCTGCTCGAACAGCTGGGCGCTACCTATGATCATATCATCATCGACAGTCCGCCTGTCCTGGGGCTGGCCGATGCGCTTGAAATTGCTTCGGTCGCCGACGGTGTTGTCTTCGTGGTCGAAGCCAACAGCGGGAAAATCCGGACAATTCAGCAGGCTCTGAGCAGGCTTGAAACCAGCGGCGCCCGCATATTCGGCGCGATTGTCACGAAGCTGGATGACCGGAACCTGACCTATGGTTACGGTTACGGCTATGGCTACGGACATAGCTATGGTGAAAAAGACGATCTCTGAACGATGGCCCACGCGCTGATCCAACCCAGATGAATTGGCTGAAAGCAACCGTCCTTTCTGTCGGGGCCATCATGCTGAGCGGCGTCGTGGCTATGCAGGCCGTCACCAATGTTCTGGCAAAGGATCAACCCGTACTGGCTGCGGGTGCTTTTCCGTTGAACGGATATGCGCTCGAGCGTGTCGCGCTGGACCGTCTCAACAGCCCGGCTGCCGGATCGCTCGCGCCGCTGGCCGAAAGGATTGTGGCGAAGGAACCATTGTCGCCGGTTGCATGGACAATTTTAGCCCTATCACAACAGGATGCTGGCAAGAAAGCCCGGATCCTGCTGGCCGCAGGAGAGCTCAACCGCAGAACGCTGATGCTGCAGTCAAACCTGCTGCTGCTTTACGCTTCGAGAGATGATTTTGCCAACAGCATCGCTGTGCTCAACCAGATCCTGACCGTTTCCCCCGAGCAACAGGAGACGATGTTTCCGATCCTGATACAGGCGCTGAAAGATCAGCGATCGGTTCCGGAATTTGCCGGGGCGCTGAGCAACAAGCCGGGCTGGGCCGACCCATTTCTGAAAGCCGCTGCCGAGGACCGGGACGCGCTGGCCAATCTGACCCGTTTGAGGATGAGCCTGTTTGGCAGGCTGGCCATTGAGCCCGACACCGACAAGACCATCATCGCTGCGCTGGTCAGGGCCGGGGATCTGGATTCCGCGGCGATGCTTTACCGCAAGATTTCGGGATCGTCGTCTGGTGGGCCGGCCGCTTCGGTCCAGCGGCAGCAAAAGCTCGACTGGAGCACCGACATGCCCCCGTTCGACTGGCGGCTGAATGATGGTGCGGGAGAGCGCGCGCAGATTGTCGATGATCCCGAGCGGCTTGAATTTTTGTCCGGAGAGGCAAGGCAGGCCTATTGGCCGAGCGCATATTGACCGTACCGCAATCATTCACGCTGAGGATAGAGCACAAGGTTTCGCCGTTGAAACAGCGTGAGGATGTGCAGATCCAGCTTCAGTGCGAAAACAGCAAGAACCGGTTTTTGTGCAACCGCTCACGAAAAGTCCGAGCATATATTCGGTCGGTCCGCTTCCGTCCGACTGCGGGACCGTCCGCCTGATGCTGCTGGCGCGGGCATGGTCCGACAAGGAGAATCTGAGCGGGCAGATATATTCGATCGCCCTAGACTAACGGGGATTTTTAAGACTGACCATCGCCGGTCAGCGCGTTTCCTCCAACAGGCCCGCTATCCGTTCGATCACTTCATCCTGCTGGCCATCGCTCATGTCGCTTCCCGAGGGCAGGCAGAGGCCGTTGGCGAATAGCGCCTCGTCGACACCGGCTCCATGATAGGGTGCCCCGGCATATAACGGCTGCATGTGCATCGGTTTCCACAACGGCCGGGCTTCGATTTCATGCTGGAGCAGCATCAGGCGCACGTCCTCGCGCGATACCCCCGCCTTTGCCGGATCAATGGTCAGAGCGGTGAGCCAGCGGGTCGATCGCTGCCCCTCGGGTTCCGGCATGAAGGTGATGCCCGGACGGGACAGCGCCTTGTGGTAGCGCTCGCAGATCGCCCGACGGCGGGCGACGCGATCATCCAGCACCTCCATCTGGCCGAGGCCGATTGCGGCGCAGATATTCGACAGCCGGTAATTATAGCCGAAGGTGGAATGTTCATAATGCGGTGCCGGATCCCGCGCCTGGGTCGCCAGAAACCGCGCTTCGTCGGCCCACGCCTTGTGCTTGGTCACCAGCATGCCGCCGCCCGACGTGGTGATGATCTTGTTGCCGTTGAACGACAGGATAGCTGCGTCGCCGCCGGTACCGGCCTTGCGCCCATCGAGATAGGATGCGCCCAGACTCTCGGCGCTGTCGAGGACCAGCCGGACATCATATTGTCCAGCAAGAGCTTCCAGCGCGTCGAGATCGACGGACTGACCGTAGAGGTCGGTCGGGACGATCGCCTTGGGCAGGCGGCCATCACGCGCAGCCACGGCCAGTTCTTCAGCGAGCCGCACGATGTCGATGGTCCAGCTGGCCGGATCGAGATCGAAAACGGGGCGTTGCGCCAAGATAGTTGACCGGGAAGATGCCACCGGCAAAGGTCATGGAGGAAATCCACACCTCGTCACCGGCGCCGACACCGGCGATGCGCAACGCCAGGTGCAGGGCGGCAGAGCCGGAAGACAGGCCAACGCAATGCAGGCCGCCCCCGAGATAATCGCTGACGGTGGCCTCGAAAGCCTCGAGCTGCGGTCCCAGCGGAGCTACGAAGTTCGAGGCAAAGGCCTCGGCTACATATTCCTGTTCCCTGCCGGACATATGGGGGCGTGAAAGATAGATGCGCATGATCAGTCCTTGTTCAACGGCCGTGCCGGATTGCCGACAACGGTTTGGCCGGCCGCCACATCCCGGGTGACAACCGCGCCCATGCCGACGGTGGCGCCGGCACCAATGGAGATTCCCTGCCGCAATATCGCTCCGGCACCAATATAGGCATGGTCGCCGATTGTGACATTGCCGTTGGCCTTGGCGCCAGGGGCGAAGGTGACATAATCACCGACGACACAGTCATGTTCGACATAGGAATAGAGATTGGCGTGGAAACAGCGTCCGATCGTAATGTTCGAGGTCAGCGTCACGAACGGGGACAGGCAGGCGCCAGCGCCGAAGGCCACATTGTCCATCTGCACAACCGAAGTCGCACGCGCTTCAACGAGCGGGATTTCTGCTGCGGCGCATTTCTCCGCCAGAATCTGGCGAATCCTCGGAGCGGCAATGGCAATGGAGACGGCTTTGTCCTTGGTGTCGCGTTCCAGAAAACCGGGCCAGTCGACGATATCGTGGCCGTTGACGAGACCGGGCGCCTGCCGTCGTCAATGAACAGCAGTTCAGCCTCGGGATATTGTTCCCGCAACAAGGGCATGATGCCGCGACCGCAACCGGATGCGCCGTAGACCCCGATCAGCCGCTTCATGACCGGGATCCCGTGAATTTCGGCATCGTCGCTTCTCCCGCTGCCGAAATGCCTTCCCGTTTCAGCACCTTGCGAATGGTCAGCCAGATGATTTTCAGGTCAAGCCAGAGGCTGCGGTTGTCGACATACCACACGTCGAGCGCGAATTTCTCGTCCCAGGAAATGGCGTTGCGCCCGTTGATCTGCGCCCAGCCGGTGACGCCGGGGCGCACTTCGTGCCGGCGCGCCTGTTCGGGCGAATAGAGCGGCAGATATTCCATCAGCAGCGGCCTGGGCCCGACGAGGCTCATGTCGCCTTTCAGAACGTTCCACAGTTCCGGCAGTTCGTCCAGCGAACTGGATCTCAGTTTGCTGCCCAGCGGGGTCAGCCGCGCCTTATCGGGCAAAGCCTGGCCATCCGGACCGGTTGCATCGCGCATGGTCCGGAACTTCATCATTTCAAAAGGCTTGCCGTCCTTGCCAGGTCTGATCTGGCGGAACAGCACCGGCGACCCCATCCCGCGCCGGATCAGAATCACAAGGATCAGCAACAGCGGCGAGAGAAGCGCAAGGCCGGTGCCGGCGCCGATTATGTCGAACAGGCGTTTCACCATGAGCGCACAAGGTTCTGATCCCCGCAAAGCCAAAGCAAGGGGGGCTTCGCGGAAGCGGGAATGGGCAATGGCACCGAGTCACGGGAAGCCGAATGACATTTCCCGGTCTGCGGCATATCGGCATCTGAAATTTTCACGCCATACTCCCTGTGCGATCCCCGATAAAACCTTGCCTGCAGCGACTATTCGCCGCCCTCTATCACCGCGATCATGTCCCGGTTTACCCGGTGCACATCGAACCGTTCCCTCGCCAGACGATGAGACGCCTCTGACATCTTTAGCAATTCTTCGCAAGACGCGCTTGCCAGTCGGTCCATGGCCTGTGCCAGAGCCGCGGTATCGCGCGGCGGCACCAGCATGCCGTTGCTCCCGCCGTCGAGTGTCTCGCGGCAACCGGGCATGTCGGTGGTGATGATCAGCCGACCCAGCGCCAGCGCCTCGAGCAGCGAGCGCGGCACCCCTTCGCGATAATAGCTCGGCAGAACCACCACATGGGCTGCGCGCATCAGGGGCCGTACATCGGCGACCTGGCCGTGCCATGTCAGCACCTGCTCGGCCTGCCAGCGGTCGATCTCCTCGGCGGTCACGCTGTCCGGGTTGCTGTCGAGTCCGCCGATCAGGTCGAACTGCACCTGTGGATGGCGCGCGCGGGTGCGGCGCGCCGCCTCGGCAAATTCGCGCACGCCCTTCGAGGCGATCATCCGCGCGACCAGCACGAAGCGCATCGGCCGTCGGGCAGCGGCACCCGGGCGAAACGGTCGAGATCAATGCCCGAGCCATCGACAACCCGTGTCTGCGCACCGGCTCCCAGAATGGCGCGTTCGCGGAACAGCGCCAGATCGTCGCGATTCTGAAACACCACCATATCCGCGCGGTTGAGCGCGGCGCGATAGAGGCCCGAGACCAGCGCCGTCAGCAACCGTTGCCTGGCGCCCGTGCCCTCGTTGAACGACAGACCCAGCCCGGTAATCAGCGCCACGCGGCGCGGCACCCGCGCCAGCCAGCCGCCAGCGTGCCCCAGATGACCGGCTTGACCGTATAGCCCATCATAACATCGGGCCGCAGCCGCCGCATCAGGCGCGCCAGCGCGGCCAGCAGGCGCAGATCGGCCAGCGGCGACAGGCCGGTGCGGTCCATCGGCACATCATGCGGGGTGATGCCCATCTCGCGCAACTGCTCCGCCTCGACGCTGCCGGCGCCAAGCCCCGGCGCCGCCGCATGGACCTCATGCCCGCGCGCCACCAGGGCCTGCAGCAGCGGCCCCCGGAAATTCAGCAGCGATCCGGCAAATCCGGCAATGATTATGAAACGCATGGGTTTATCTGCCCTGCCGGTGTGCCACAGCGGAAGCAACGTCGACCTCGGGACGGTATTGCATAGACTTCAGCCTTTCCGCCAAACCACCCGGTTCACAAAATCGGTGTAGCTGTGGATGATCCGGACGATTTTCTCCGATACATTGTCCGGTGCATAATCATCGACCAGATGCAAT
The DNA here is from genome assembly GCF_013265645.1 of Sphingopyxis sp. BSNA05. Taxonomy (NCBI): domain Bacteria; kingdom Pseudomonadati; phylum Pseudomonadota; class Alphaproteobacteria; order Sphingomonadales; family Sphingopyxidaceae; genus Sphingopyxis; species Sphingopyxis sp. BSNA05. The sequence continues at coordinate 49,380 of NZ_PYIA01000077.1, forward strand.
GCCCGTTCCTCGCCGCGGGGCTGGGACTGGAGGATTTCCAGCCCTTGCAGCACGCGTTCGGGGTTCATGCCGACCATCATCACCGCCGCTTCCTCCATGCCCTCCGGCCGTTCGTGGGTTTCGCGGATATTGAGCGCGGGAAAATTGAGGATAGAGCTTTCCTCGGTGATCGTGCCGCTGTCCGACAGCACAGCGCGGGCGTTCATCTGCAGGGCGTTATAGTCGGAGAAGCCGAAGGGTTTCATCTGCTGCACCCGCGGGTCGAGTTTCGCGCCGGTGGCCTCGATCTTGTTGCGGGTGCGCGGGTGGGTGGAGAGGATCACCGGCAGTCCGAACCGCTCGGGCAGCATGTTGAGTATCGCCACCAACCCCTCGAACTGGCGCGGGTCCTCGATATTTTCCTCGCGGTGCGCGCTGACCACGAAATAGCCGTGCTTTTCCAGACCCAGCTGTTCCTGGACATTCGAGGCTGCAATCCGGTCGCCATAGGCGGACAGAACTTCGCGCATCGGGCTGCCGGTGACGATCACCCGCTGCGGATCCAGTCCCTCGCGCAGCAGATATTCGCGCGCGATCTGGCTGTAGGTCAGGTTGATGTCGGCGGTATGGTCAACGATCCGGCGGTTGATCTCCTCGGGCACGCGCATATCGAAGCAGCGGTTGCCTGCTTCCATGTGGAAAGTGGGAATCTTCAGCCGCTTGGCGCTGATCACCGCGAGGCAGCTGTTGGTGTCGCCCAGCACCAGTACCGCATCGGGCCGGTGTTCGGCGAGTATCTTTGCGGATTTGGCAATGATATTGCCGATCGTCTCGGCGGCGGTGTCGCCCGCCGCTTCCAGAAATATATCGGGCTGGCGCAGGCCGAGATCCTCGTAGAATATGCCGTTCAGTTCATAATCGTAATTCTGCCCGGTGTGGATGATCAGATGGTCGCAATGCCGGTCGAGCGCGGCCATGACCCGTGACAGCCGGATCAGCTCCGGCCGGGTGCCGACGATAGTGGCGATTTTGAGTTTTTTGTCATTTGTCCTGTTCTTCCTGAACGCGTAGAATGATCGCCGAAATTTTGTAGTTTTTGGCGAGGTAGCTCAGGCCCGAAGCGCGCGACTTGGTTCTTTCGATTCCACCACGAAACGTTACCATTCGCGCGATGTCGCCCACTATTGATTTTATCGACTGAAATGATGTTCTTGTGCGGCGCAGGTCAGACCATCGTCCGCCATCCACCAGAATCTCGCCGTCCACAATCCGTGTACCAGGGAACAGAGCATGTATTTCCTCCGGGGATGGCCGGAACATCGTGTCAATCGGATCAAGATGATAGGGATAATCGTAGGGCACTGTAACGATGATATATCCGCCCGGTCGAACAAAGCTCTTGCAGGCGTCGGCGAATGCGGCGGGATCAACAAGATGTTCGAGCAGATTGCAAAGTAGAAGCGATTTAGCCTGGACGTCTTGAAGTTTCGCGCAGACATCCGGATCGAAAATATCGCCGACGATCTCGACGCCTTCGGCATCTCGAAGATCGGTAGTGACAATCCGCACGCCTCTTTCTCGCAGAGGAGCATGAACAAACTGCTCGATATGGGGCTTTGCAATTGTTCGAAATGCGAGACTGGAAGATCCGATCTCCAGCAGAGGTGACAATTCCGCAACATCCATTTCGGTCAGATGTTTTTGCAACCATTTTGATTCGATCAGTCTCATATATTTTATCCCGAAAATTGCATCATTAAGTCAGCGGGTGCGCAATCGTATCCGGCCGGTCCCGGTCGAACAGCTCGTTGGCCCAGAGCATGCAGATCAGCTCGTCCTCGCCGACATTGGTGATGTCATGGCTCCAGCCCGGCACGGTTTCCACCACCATCGATTCCTCGCCATATGTGTCGAGCGCGTGGGTCTCGCCGCTGTCCATATTGTAGAAACGGAACCGCGCCTGTCCTTTCAGGACAAGGAATTTCTCGGTCTTTGCATGGTGATAATGGCCGCCGCGGGTGACTCCGGGACCGGCGGTGAAAAAGCTGAACTGGCCCGAATGTTCGGTGCGCAGCATTTCGGCAAAGACACCGCGCTCGTCGCCGTGGCGGGTGACGGGATAGGCAAAATCCGCGACCGGCAGATAGCTGATATAGGTGGCATAGAGCGCGCGTCCGAGCCCGGTGCCGGTTTCTCCCACCGTGTGCGTCTCTCGGATAGCCCGGTATTCGCGCAGCTGGTCTGCGAGGTCCTGCAGGGTGATGCGATATTCCGGCGCGATTGCAGTGATCTGGGCGCCGCTGCCCGGCGAGGCCAGCCAGGCCAGCCATCCGGTGATCACGTCATCGACATGGACCAGCCGGACCTCGGCGTCCGGAGCGCTGATCGTGATCGGCAGATCGCGGGCGATATTGTGGCAGAAGGTGGCGACGACCGAATTGTAATCCGGGCGGCACCATTTGCCGAACACATTGACCAGCCGGCAGATATTGACCGGCGCGCCGCTGTCGCTGGCCAGCGCCTGCAGATGGGTTTCCGCGTTCGCCTTGGTCCGGCCATAAGGCGTGTCGCGATCCACCTGGATGGTGGACGCCGCAATCACGGGAATGGCAGCGGACCGGTCGCGCAGCAATGCGCACAGCTGCGCGGTATAGCGATCGTTGATTTCCTCGAATTCCGCTTCCGTGTCCGGCCGGTTGGCTCCGGCCAGATGGACCACCGCTTCCGCCTGCTTCACCATGTCGGCCAGATCGGCGTCGCTGGTGGCGCGGGTCGCGCCAAGCACGTCATGGCCTGCTTCGCGCAGGCGCAGCGCCAGATTGCGGCCGATGAAACCATTTGCTCCGGTAATCAGGACCTGCATGTCAAACCTCGGAATCTGCCGGTTCGCCGGCCATCGTGGAACGGATGAAGGGAAGCTGCAGCAGCAGCTCTTTCATGCCCTCGACATCAAGCTGTTGCGTGTTTTCCGACGTATAGTCAAAGGATTCGCTGATCCGGCTTTCCCCGGATTCGACATAGACGCCGTAATTCAGGTCGCGCATGTCGGCCGGAACGCGATAATATTCTCCCAGATCAACCGATTGGGCGAGTTCCTCGCGCGAGAGCAGGGTCTCGTGCTTTTTCTCGCCGTGGCGGGTGCCCAGAATATTGATCGGATGGTCCGGTTTCCCGAACAGGTCCAGCAGCGCTTCGGCCAGGACCCTGATCGTCGCGGCCGGCGCCTTCTGCACCAGCACATCACCCGTCGCCCCGTGTTCATAGCCGAACAGGACCAGATCGACGGCGTGGTCCAGCGTCATCATGAAGCGGGTCATGTCGGGATCGGTGATGGTCAGCGGCTCGCCCGCCTGGATCTGGCGCACGAACAGCGGAATGACCGATCCGCGCGAGGCCATGACATTGCCATAGCGGGTGCAGCAGATGGTCATGCGGTCGGGATCGATCGCGCGGGCCTTGCCGGTCGCGACCTTTTCCATCATCGCCTTGGACGTGCCCATCGCATTGATCGGATAGACCGCCTTGTCGGTGGACAGGCAGATCATCCGCTTGACGCCGGAGCGATGCGCCGCATCGATCGTGTTGGCAGTGCCCAGGACATTGGTGTTCACAGCCTCGAGCGGAAAGAATTCGCAGGACGGAACCTGTTTCAGCGCCGCGGCGTGAAACACGAAATCGACGCCGTGCATGGCGTCCGAGAGACTGTCCCGACTGCGCACGTCGCCGAGGAAGAATTTGAGCTTGTCGTTGCGATACAGCTTGCGCATATCGTCCTGCTTCTTCTCGTCGCGGCTGAAGATACGGATTTCGCGGACATTGCTGTCCAGAAAGCGCCGCACCACGCATTGCCAAAACTGCCGGTGCCGCCGGTGATCATCAGGCAAACATCATCTAACATGAACATCATTCTCCATAAGGGTCCGGTCGGGGCCGGGCGCGTTGCATTGCGCCAGCAGACGGACAAGGGCTTCGCTGTGAACTTTATAATCAAAATTGGCTTCGGCTGTCGCGCGAGCGGCGCGGCGCATTGCCGATAATTGCGCCGGATCGAGCGTCAACGCCCGCTCGAGAATATTCGCCAGGTCGCCGGGGGCGTGGGATGGCAGACCAGCCCGTTGACACCATCGTCCAGATGTTCTGCAAGATCCGAAGTCAGGTTGGTGATCACCGGCGTCCCGAGGCTAAGGCTCTCGCCGAACTTGGTCGGGAAACCGGCGGTCGACACCCGGTTGATCTGGCGCAGGAAGATGCTGAAATCGGCAGCGCGCGTGATCGCGACCGATTGCTCGTGCGTGACCCGGCCGTGCAACGCCAGACCCGGAGGCACGGCGCCGCGACCGGCGAGACCCGGCAGGGCCAATACTTCGTCGGCGGTGGGACCGGCAATTTCGAGCAGGATGCGATTTCCCTCGGGGTCCAGTCGCATCAGTGCGCTTATCACCGTATCGAGCAGATCGTTCGAGGCGGAACCGCAATAGGCAAGTCGCAGGCGTCCGTCGGTAGACCGGCTTTTGAGCGAGGGTTCCAGCGCCGAGACATCAAGGGTTGGGGGCACCTGCGCCACGGCAAGGCCGCGCTTGCGGTAATAGTCGGCGAGATAGGAGGATATCGCGACCACGCCGTCCAGCCGGGGGATCAACACGCGCATCGCCAGCTCGATATTCCACAAATAGGGTGATTTCAGAAAGCCGGCGGTGCTGTTTGCCGTATACCATTCGACGGCATCAAAGATCAGCGGGATATTGCGCCGCCGGGCCATCCCGGTCAGCTGCAGCAAATAGGGCGAATAGCCGCTGTACAATATGATCGCGGCGGGCGGCGTTGGCGCGCGCGCGATCCAGTCCCGCGTGCGGCTGCCGGTGAAGATATAGCGGGCCCGTTTCAGCGCGCGCGGCAGATGCTCGGCATCGCGCTCGCCGGTCGAGGCGAGGCTGATCCCCGGCGCGAAAGGCCGCGCATCGCTGCCCGAGCGGTCGATCTGGGCCGAGATGATCGTCACCCGATAGCCCGCCGCGACCAGCGACTGGGCATTGCCCAGCACGCGCCGCGCGCCCGCCCCGCCCTCGGGAAAGTCGAAGGGGACAACATAAGCGATCCAGGGGGGCTGTTGCGGGCTTGTGGTCACGGCTCGCCGGTCTCCCGCGCATATTTTGCCCGCCACATAGTGAGATCGCGCCCCAGCAGCTTTTCCAACCGAACGATCTGCGGTTCATAATGATCGCGCAATCGCATCACGGCTTCCGGATCGGGGGCCTGGACCTGGCTGTTCTCGACATAGTTGCGGGTCAGGAAACGCCTGCGCAAAGACTTGCGAAAGCGGTCCAGCCGCGGTGCGTTCAGAAACTGGCGCAGCGGACCGAAAGCATATAGGCGGTTGAGCAGCCGGCGCATGGCCGGATAGCGCAGGGCGGTTGCGACATTGCGCTTCATGTCCGGCTCCACCGTTATCGGGTCCAGCCCGAGAAAGGCGAACAGCCGGTCTGCCTGGCGCTGGAAATCGGCCGCTATGTCATCGGTCAGCAACACCAATATATTGTCCGCTCCGAATAGGCCGGCCCAGGTTTCGTAGATATCCGCATAATGGCCGGGTTCGACATACATGCACCAGCGGAAGGCATCCATATCGGATTTGCTGGAATAATAGGTTCCGGTCCGCACCCGCAAGCGATCCGCCTCGGTGATTCCCGGTCCGGCCGCCAGAGCGCGGTCAATCGCTTCGGCAAAGCCCAGTTGTTCGAGCTGGCCCTTGTTGTGCGACATGCCATATTGTGAATAGGCGCGCGCTATCGGCTCCCGAAAGGTCAGCAGGATCTTCAGGTCCGTGCCCAATGTCTCGGCGATGCGCCTTGCAGTATCGAAGCCGAATCCCGTCGCATAGCCGATCGACATGTCACCGAGAATCTTTTCGCCTTGCGCATTGGCGAAATGGGTCGCCGAATACCAGTCCAGGCCCTCGGCAAACCGGTCGTCGGTGTTGAAGAAACTGGGCTCCTTCTGCCGCGGAAGAAACACATCCGGATGGGTGCGCAACATCGCGTTGATCGTCGCCGAAGCGGACTTCGGCACACCGGCATGGATGAAATTGGGGAGCGTATTTGCTGGCAAATTCAATACCTTATCTCGAGCCGTTTCTGTTCATGTCGCAAAAGCCGCGATAGGTGACCGTTCGTTAGTGCACGGCGCCTTAATTGGCTACCAATAGAGAGCATCTGGGAACTCCCGCTGCAGTTTTTCTCGATCAGCCTTGTAATATTCCTGAAGCAGTGACTTTGCTTCAGGCGTCAGAACATCCTTATGCGCGATCGGATTGGTGAAAGGCCATCTTCCGAACAAAAAGGAGAAGCCGCGACCGGCATTCCGCAACAGTTGCGATGACCGATATTCCTTGCGCGAACGTCCCAGCGAGTAACTATAGGTCAGGGCGTTTGGCAGCTTGCGGAAAAAGGCGCGTCGATAATCATAGCTGCCGACGTTTTTCGCGTTTTCCTGAATTTGATCCGGATCAAACGGCACTTGCAGAAAGGTGCAGAGCCTTTGCATCACCGTGCTAAAATCCTGCTGCATCGCATTCTGACTGGTGATGAAAATACTGTCAGCACCATAGATATCCCGGACATGCGTCAGGCTGGAGTGATAAATTCCGTTTCTCAGCAGCGCCGTTCCGGATATATGTTTTGATAGATAATCGCCGTGAAACATTGCCTTGACGGCACGGTTAATTTCCATAACCGGAAGCTTTGCGCTGTTCATTAAATGAAAATAATGGGAAATAAAACGACTGACCGGTTCACGGCAGACCATGATCATTTTGCAATCCGGGGAATGGTCCTTGAGACGGTCTATGGCCACTATATCGGTGAATATGGTTGGCCGCTTTATTCCCCTTAATTGCCCATCCGCAGCACGTGAAAAGTCAAGTTGGCGATCCACACGACCCTGTTCAAAATCGGGTGATTCGAAACAGGCGAGTTCCCCAAGCGGCAAGTATAGCATCGGATGATTATGCAAATAATGTTGCACGGCCGTGGAAGCCGATTTTTGGGCGCCAATTATTGCGAAATCTATCCGGGTATCGGAGCCGGGAACAGTCATGTGTTGACCTTTCCAAGAAGTAGCATTTCAATCATGTCCAGTTTACGCCGATCATCCAGTACGGCAGCAGGCAAGCGATCGGTTGCTAGGGCAGCGCGGAGCGCGTCGTCCGTTATAACCCTATGCATCGCTTCAAAATGGATTCGTCTTCCTGCTCGGCAATCAGGCCGGTGTCGCCGTGCATCAGTTGCTCCTCCACACCCGAGACACGAGTGGCCACAATCGGCTTTCCCATCACCTTCGCTTCGTTGACGACACCGCACAGGCCTTCGTAGTTCGACAGCATTGCCACTATATCGGCGTGGGCATAAGCGGGGAACGGATTTTCGACGCGGCCAAGAAGGTGAATATTGGCGCCTAGGTCTTGGTTTGCGATTTCTGCTTCCAGAATCGCGCGATCGGGACCATCGCCCAATATAAACCAATCGAAATCCAGCCCTGCGTCCACCAGCCGGCGCGCTATCCGCACCATGCGGGTCAGGCCCTTGGCTTTCTCGTGCAGCCGGCAGACCGATATAATGCGCAGCGCGCCGTCGCGCCGGGGAGGAAACGGGTCCGTTCCGTTTTGTGCCCGTGCGCGCATTTCTTCGGCGTTCAGAATATTGTAGATCACATGAGATTTTTCATCAATTTCCGGGACTACCGCAATCAGTGACCGTCGCGCTATATCAGAGACACAGATAAAGGCCGTGAAGGCGTCAAGGTTCCGCTGCACCCGCTTCACTATGTCGTGGCTTCTACCCATCTGCGACAGGTCATTGCGGATGAAATGCAGCTTTCCAGGCGCCCGGACGATATAGCGGACAACCCAGGTGGGCGCGCCGGTCATGCCAACCGCGGCCCCGTCGTAGCGGCGGAAAGCAAGCCGGAAGGCGTTCAATACTCCCCAGCCCCCGCGCAAAGCCCTGACTAGCGGCTTGGACGATCGTTTGCCGGGACGCAGATGCATGACCTCGATAGCGGGATCAAGGCGCTGCTCGAGCGTGCCGCCGCCCTCTGTCAGCACCAGCGTGATATGTGCACCACGTTTCTGCAAGGCGTGCAACAGCCGCAGAGTCGACATTTCACCGCCGCCAATGTTGAACTGGGAAAGATGAAAAGCAGCCTCATCTATCGGTCTGACCTGATATCCGACGCACGCTTGCAGGCATGCGCAAGTTGCGCAAAAAGCGGCGTAACTGGCCCAATAGCGACCCGGAATAAATCTTGTGAAAGGCTGCCACAACGCGGGGGTCTTCGGACGGCAGGGCCGGGTCCAGCGCCGATCCGGAAGGCGCCAGCGCCGTGTGCATCCGGTCGTGGGCTCCGGTATGGGTGCCGCTGCCGTCAAAACCGATATTCTGCACCAGATTGCGGACCGGATAGAGAGCCACGCGGTCATTGATGACATGCCACAGGTTGAACATGATCGACCAGGAATCAATCCGACCTTCGAGCTGTCTGCCCAGCCGGTCCAGCTTGTCCGACCCGGTTGCCATGAACCGCTTGCGCAAAGCCCGGTCCTGCCAGAGGCGCGGAGCGTCCCTGCCAGACCAGTCGACCGTTTCCCAGCGGTCGCGCCATGTTGCCCAGCTATGACTGCAGCTGCGCGGTACGGCATAGATATCATGCGTATAGCCAGCGGGAGGCTGCGGAAGCGGACAATAGCCGGTGACGGACCCGACCTCGGCGGTTTGCGCATGTCTTTCCAGCGCGCCGTTCATGAATTGCAGGAAATCGGGAGCCACCAGCAGATCATCCTCGAGCACGATGATTTGCCCGTGTTGATCGAGAACCCGTGTTACGCCGTCGATAATCGATTGCGCCAGCCCCTTGTTCTTGTCCGACACAATGGTTGTAACCTTCGCGAAATCGCGCTGCCAGCGTGGCTCGGCCAGTACGGTACGGACCGCGGCGACCTTGTCTTCGGCTGCGGCATTTTTCGGCCCGTCCGAGAATATCCAGAGACTGGTGTCGCGCGCGCCTTCTGCGGCAGCCAGGGCCGTGAGCGTCTGCTCCAGGTGGTCGGGGCGTGCATAGGCGAACAAGGCGACCGGAGCGTGCGAACGGGTCATGCCGGCTGCCCCGCTACCACTGTATGATAGGCGTTCACCAGTGTCTCGATAATGGTCTCGGGATCGTGTGTTGCGCTGGCACGAATTCGCGCAGCCTCCGAGAGTTTCTCTGCCAGATCATCATCTTCGAAAACACGCTGCAGCTGCCAGGCGAGCATCGCCGGATCGCCCGCGCGATAGTAAAGCACCTCTTTTTCATCCTGCGCCATGGACGGCACGCCCCCGACATAGGACGGAACCGCCGGGACCCCCATCAGCATCGCTTCGGCAAGCGTATTGGGGCTATTCTCGATCAGCGAAGACAGGACGACGACATGGGACCGGCGCATCCGCTCGGCCATTTGCTCTGCATCCAGCTGACCGGTGAAGACCACGTGATCCCTTAGTCCGAGATCGGATATGAGATCCATCAGGTAGACCGAGTAACCGACCAGTCGCTGCGCCGACAGCCGGGACAAAGACCAGGGATTGCGGCCGGCGATATAGAGCTTGGCATCGGGGAACTTGTGATGGATCTGGGCCAGCGCCCGGACGGCAAAATGCACGCCCTTTAGCGCCGAGGCTCCATTGCCGACGAAGATCGAAAAGGGTTCGCAATCCGTGCGGGACCAGCGTTTCTCGTAAAAGGGATCACGCAATATTCGCGGGCAATGATGATATTTTGCCTCCGGATTCAGCCAGTTGGCCTGGGCCCGGTCCCAGATTGTCCGGCCCAGAATATGGTCGGCCATGGCGATCGTCTCGCGCTCGCCGCGCAGGCGGGGCAGAAATTTGACCAGATTATTGGCCAGCAGCGCCAGCCCCACGATCATATGTTGCGGATGGCGGAGATTGAGAAAATCGCCTGCCGAAAGATGGCCGAACTGATAGGGCTTGTAGCCGTTGATCACGCCTTGCAGGGAAATCAGCCGGCGGCCGGACCAGCTGGACAGGAAGCGGCGCGTATAGGCCATTTCGGTGCCTTCGACATGCAATATGTCGGGTGCAAATTCGGCCAGCACACGGTCGCAATCGGCTTGCCCGACATCATAGCTGTCGCCCCTGGACTGGGGAATCGCGAAATAGTCGATGCCATCCTGATGGACATGCTGCAGAGTTTTACGGGGGCGCGCATCGCGACGCCCAGTCGCAAGCCCTCCACCCTTGCGAGGCGGCTGGTGGTAACGGAAAGCCAGCCGCCGAACGGCGTTTCAGGCACGCCGAGACGGGCGGCCACGGCCGGCAGGACGATATTGGAGGTCCAGAGAACGGATATGGGCTTTCCGCTCATGCCGGAGATACCCTTCTGGTCGCCGAAGCGGCGCGGCGGCGCAGTTGATGCCCGTTCACATATTCTCTGGTCATCGCGCAGGCAACCGGGAACATGATGAACAGCACTACCCCGACCGCCATCGTCACGCTGTTCAACAAGGGAAACAGGATCATGACAGCCAACACGCCGCCGGTCATGCTGAGCATGCCGGGCAGCTGCCGCAGCATCCTGATCGGGAGATAGAGCAGTAGCCCGATGTAAAGCATGCCGAAGAACAGGCCGCGCTGGGCAAAATAGTCCAGATAGGCAGAATGATTGCCGACGCCGCGGTCTCCCAAAACCCCGAAGACCGGGTTCTCGAGGAAGGAATTGATGCTGCGGAAATAGCGCTCGGTCCGGTCAGCCACTGTCCCTTGGGAGCCTCCGGCATCCAGCGAGAGCTGGAGATCGCGCAGCTTGTGGACGAAATTCGTTCCGTCGGTCATCGGGATCAACAGGTTGATGATATCCTGCAGGAATAGCTGCCCCAGGATCACCAAGAAAAGGGCTACCAGCGGTGCCATCAGCAGGATCCAGGGACGGGGCCGCAGATACATCAGCGAAACAACCGAGGTTGCCACCATTACAATCACGGCGATCGTAAAGCCGGCGCGCAGGACCACGATAGCAATCAGTCCCAGCATGATCGGCGGCAACAGACGAAATGCGCGCGGGAACGCCCGCAGGAACCGCGGTGCCGATGACATATCGAACTGGCGCCAGCGAAAGGTCATCAGTATCAGGATGGGGATCAGGACGAGCGAGGAATAGATCAGCGAATATCCTCCGACACCTTGCTGCATCAGTTCCATCGCCTCTTCCGACGAGCGGACCACGGTCCTCGCGGCATGATCCCCGAATGTTTCGAAGCCGCGAAGGGTGCTGATCCACCAGACCGGCAGCGTCAGCATCATCGTCCAGAAAACCGGCTCAAGGCTCTTCGGATCGTTCCGGCGGCTCTCGTAAATGATCAGCAGAGTCAGCAGGATATACATCTGAATATGGGACACCAGTTCCCATTCACCGAGCGCATACCAGAGCACCAGATCATAGACGATGAACACTCCCGCCCCCAGGACTGGCCATGTTGGCCGGAGAAAAATTCCGTTGCTGCGCACGATTTCCAGCAAGCCCCAGGAGACGATGGCAAGCAACGCCACTGCCCGTGCGAGCGGATTGGCAGTTAGCGGCGGCTCATGATCCACAGGCACAGGATCGCCAGCGCGAAATTCTGCAGGCTGATAATATTTAGCTTCATGACAGATCGAGACTCATATGGATTGGACCGGCATCTTCATCAATCGGACTTCTGGGCAACGAGATCACGAAAATCCGGGCTGTCGCGAAGATTCTCTTCCCAGCTGCCCGAAGCGACGATACGTCCCTGTTTCATGACGATGATCCGGTCGCAGGATTTTACTGTCGTCAGCCGGTGCGCGATGACCAGCAGCGTCTTTTCGCCGGGAAGGGCATCGATCGCGGTAACCAGCTCGCCTTCGGTCACTGAGTCCAGCGCGCTGGTGGCTTCGTCGAAGACGATCAGATCGGCGTCGCGGTAGAGCGCCCGGGCAATACCGATCCGCTGCCGCTGCCCGCCGGAAAGACGGACGCCATTTTCGCCGATCGGGGTGTCATATCCCTGTGGCATCTCGCCGACGATGAAATCGTGCAACTGCGCGATCCGGGCCGCCTCCTCTATTCTGCTCTGGTCGGCATGGCCGGATTTTGCGCCAAGGGCGATATTCTCGGCCACTGTCGCGTCGGACAGAAAGATATGCTGCGGAACATAACCGATGGCTTTCTGCCAGATCCTGACATCTTCGCCGGCGAGCCGGACGCCATCAATCAGTACATCTCCGTCTCGTGGACGCAGCAAGCCGAGGACAAGATCGGCCAGCGTGCTCTTGCCCGCACCGGTTGTCCCGACGATGCCGATGCGCTGCCCTTTCAGGATTTTCAGGTTGATCCCGTTCAGAGCCAGGCCATCGGCGGTGGGATAGGCAAAATGCACGTCGCGCAGTTCCAGAGACTCGCTCAGCCGTATGGAGCGGGAAGAGGGCTTGACCTTCATGGCGGGATCGACGGGCATGATCATGTCCGCATGTACGCTCGAAACGGCCGCCGCACCGAATTTCATCACGCTGATCGACCGGTAAATCTTCTGGACTTCCGGCATCAGCCTTTGCGCGCCGAGCGCCATGATTCCCAGTTCCGGGAGGACCCCAGTCAGCAATCCGCCGTTGATCAGGGTTTCCTGATCAAAATATACCAGCGGCAGCAGGATGATCGCAACGAAGATTACGGCTTCCACCATGTAGCGTGGCGCCGAGTTGATCACATTTGCGCGGGACTGGGTCAGTGCCGCTTCGTTTGAGAAGCGGCTGTAATTGGAAAGGTAGAATTTCTCCGTGCCGGCAATCTTGATATCCTTGATGCCGCTGAGCGCTTCCCGCGATATCCGGTAGCGTTCACTATTGGCTTTCACACGGCTGACGCCCATCCGGCCCAATATGGTGCGGCTGAACAGATAGACTATGGCATAGGAAACGACGATCACGGCAAGGGCGATCAGCGTGATCATCGGAGCCAGCGCCATAAGCACGATGATGACGGAGAAAGTACCCAGCACGCCAGCCGTCAATTCTGCGGCAGGCCGAAAATATTGCTGCACAACCTCGCGGGTCTCGTTCAATATCCCCTTTGCCATATCCCCGGTATTGCGACCGAGGAAAAAGGTCATGGGTTGCGACATGAAAACTTCGAGCAACCGCACGCTGATCGTATGAATTCGCATCTGCGTGAATCGTTCGATCATGTAGACGCGCACCACCTGAAGCGCGGCGTTGGTCACAAGCAGGGCAATTGTCGCGCCGCCGAGTAAAAGGATGAAGGTAAATTCAGGGGGGGAACCGACCAGCTGATAGCCCCATTGCAGCCAGGCATTGGTCTGGATCACGTCGGGGCGGGTCAACACCAGCAGAAACGGATAGACCGATGCAACGCTGAGCGCCAGTGTCACGGAAGAGACAAGGAATATCGCCAGTACGATGAAGGCATTACGCTGCTCACGAGGTGTGAGCAGGGAAAAGGCAAGGCGCAACGGCCTTTCCCGGGCAAGCGCGCCGTCGGCAGGGGATGCTGTTATCTGTTCGCCCGATTTGTTCATTTGCTTTCTCCGGCACGTTTCTGCAACCGCAAACCCAGCTGCTCAATTCCATGGCCCAAAGTGTGAAGGACTGCGCCGCCGGTGCCATGGCGCTGCTGTCTCCGGCGCCACAGAGCCCGCCAGCGGGCCGAGCGCGTCAGGCGTATCGTGCCGTCCAGCGCGATTGCATCAGTGCCCGAGAAGGGCAAGTAGCGCACAGTCAGATCCTCGGCTCCTGCATAGTCCTGTAGAATCTGTTCAACTGTATCGGGCGTGAATTCATCTATCGGGCATGGCGTTTTTCTTCGATCCCCTGCGCCTCGAACCTTTCGGCAAAGGGACGATGCGCGATGTCGATGCGGACCGCACCTGTCGCCTTCAATCCTTCAGCCAGACCCGCAATTGCAACGGCAAAATCGTGGTCAGCGGCAGCGCGTTCGCGCATCTTGGGCAGCAGCTCGTTGAGCAAATGGCTATGTTTCTGGGCATGGGTATAGCATTTGCGGAAAATATCGCGGTTGTTTTGCCCGAAATCATGAAGACCGACGACATAGGGCACCCGTGTCCACGGATAACCCCGCGCCTTCATCCCTTCCATCGCCGTCGTTTCCGGTCGGAGCGACTGGCCTTCCTCGGGGATCAGCTCAATCATCTCGGGCAACAGGGACGTACGGAACAGATGATTGCCCGCTTCGCGAAGCGTTACAAAAAGCTTGTCCAGCACCACACCCTGTAGTTCAAATACCTCTGGTGGTTGCTGCATCGCCTGTCGCATCATCGCCGCTATCGATCCCGGGCGCATGATCACATCGGCATCGATACAGAAGGTCCACTCGCGGCCGGCAGCAATGCCTGCCTCGAACCCCACGCGCATTGCCTTGGAAAAGGGCGCTTCGCGCACGGTTATGATCTGGGCATCATCCACTCCCTGTGCACGGATTGACTCCCGGCAAGCTGCTTGGGTGCGTTCGCCGACAGTCCGGATGATCATGGTCACGGCGTTCAAATCACTCATCGCGCGCGTTCCTGAGAATATTGAGGTGACGGAAATAGATTTGGCTCATCGGGAAACTCTCCGGAACAGGTTCCGTATCCCGTCTTTGATCCGGGTGATCGGGATGTCCACTCTGGACGAATCGCCTTGCTCGGCGGCGTGGGCAAGAAGCCTCAACGCCGCTGTCTGGTCATTGGCGAGAAACCGCGACAAAGGATCGGTCTCGGCAAGGTTGAGATTCCGGGCGCCGCTGTCGGCAAGCCCCCGGTCAATTTCCGTCCGGTTGTAAAGCGCGGGTTCGTCGAACTGGAAGCCGAATTCCTCTCGCAAGGCCAGAGCTTCGTTGTGCCATGCATCCAATATCAGCCAGCGAACCGCAGGGTTGACGGTAACCCTGCGCAGCGGGAGCGATTGGCCAAGCGCCGCTTCGGCCTCCGCCAGACGCGCGCGCCAGGCCCGTGACCGTTCGACATGGCTGCCCACATTCCCGGCGGGTTTGTTCATCAGCACCGCCTGCAACGCGATGCAGCCTTCACCGGTCAGGCTCACATTGGCGTTTCGCTCCGGTAGCGACACGGCCGAGGTCAGCCCTTCTTGTACCGATTCGAGAAAATCCGTGCGAATGTCGCCCACTTTGGCAAGATCCCGCAGTCGCACGGTGCCGATAGCCTTCCAGCGCATCAGCCGGGAATGCCATGCCAAGCTGGCCGGCAGGCGTACTTTAGATGTCCACCCAAGCCTCTGGGATGCTTTGGATTCGTGATTGGGGACGGGTGCCCGCAAATAGGCAACGGATGTTGGCGATACACCTGGCGCGATTCGTTCCAGCCAAGCACGTAACGTATCAAAATCGTCGATCGACAGGAAATTTTCGGCCGACAGGATCAATGTTTCCGGATTGTGCTTTGCCACCTGATCGGCAACCGATTGCCATGCTGCTTCGGTCTTGCGCATCACTGCGGCCGGGTCATTGCCGTTGCGCCTAAGGTCGATGTCGCGCATCGCCTCCGGTACGTGCAGGCCGGAGGCAAGGTCAGCATGATGCGCGCCCCTCCCGATAGCAGGATGTAAAATGCCATGTTCCAGCAGCTGGCTTCGGTTGGCCTTGAGAGCCACCTGCAGACTGCTCGATCCCGCCTTGGGCGTGCCGATATGAATGATCAGCCGCATTCCGCCCTCCGCATTCTGCCTGTTCTACGGGCCAGTTTCTTGAGCAACCGGGGGTTGATCAGCCGGAAAAATTCTCGCGACAGACCCTTATATCCTAGAAGACTGCGATATTTCCAGCTGAAGAGGAGCTTATAATGCCGCGCCTGATGCGCCCGCTCTCCGTCATGCTCACGCATGATCGCGACGGCATCCGGCGCTATCGCGATTTTTCGTCTGCTCTCAAAATTTCCAGCACCAGGGCCTTGTCCTCAGATGTTCGAAGTCGCTCGTCGAATCCGCCCACTTCCCAGAACAGCCTTTTTTCGATCAGCAGATTTGTTCCGGTAGTCCCCGGATTGCGGTGAAGCAATACCGGGATCGTCAAAGTTTGCGGAGTGGCGCATTTGAATTGTTCGATCCGATTCTGTCGGAAAGTGTCGAGCCGACCACAGACGCAGCGTGCGTTTTTGGCATGCAGCGCAGTCCATGTCTTGCGCAGAAAATTGCCATCCCACCAGTCATCATCGTCAAGAAAAGCGAAATGGGTCCCGCTTGCTTTGGCTGCCCCGAAATTGCGTGCGCGCGACGGGCCGATGCGCTTTGGCAGGCGATAAAGCGTCACTTGGTCAGGCAGGGATTCACGGTCGATACCGAAGGTGCCGTTGTCGACCACGATCACCTCATGCGGCGGCAGGCTCTGGACCATAGCCGACTCGATGGCTTTGTGCAGAAATGCAGCCGGTCGGTTGCAGGTCGGGATGATTACGGAAATCATGACCAGCAAAGTCCGCTACTTTGGTTCGTCGGTTCCGGTTTAACCTGAAAATCATCTGACATGATCATTCGCCGAACCTGTATCCGAAAGCCACGATTTCTTTCTCATAGAGTCTTTCCACTATCTCGCGAGTTAAAGAGGTGTGAAACTCGGTATAGTTTTGGACCGGGCCGAACGTTGTGATGATTTTGCTTTCGTGATGATCCCCTCAAACGCTATTCCCGCTTCCTTAAGCCCTGTTTCCAACGCGTGTGGGAGTTGCTCATAGCGATAGACCGCGTCGACTGCTATTTCGTCGTCAATCGTATAAATCGGCCAGTTCGAATGGATGTCGAGTGGCACTATCCCGTCGAGCGAATCGGAACGCTCCAAAGCCTGCATATAGCTCTCGAATGATGGCGGGTTCGATACGCCACTTGTCCGCCAGTAATAATCCGAAACGACCAGATCATAGGGGTTGCGAACCACGCAGAATTTGAAGAATTTGCTCCATTCGACCGGAAAGGTCGTCTGCATGACCTGAGCTGTCACATGCTGCGGCTTTTTTCCTATCGTCCGCGAGAAACGCTTTTTCGCATGTTTCGAGACAGCTGCCGCATATTGCTTTGTGCCTTTGATCCTGTTTACGACAAGGTCGACGGGATTTTCCCGGAACGCAGCCGCGACAACACGGCGCGGCGGGCTAATCCCCAGATCCATGGCCTCCTCGATGCCGCCCACGAAAATGTCTTTCGGGCCCAGATTTCGCGCGAGCGAGACGGCAATCGAACTGCCCGCTGTCTTGCGGCAGTGCATAAAAATATACTGATGTTCGTAGCTCAGGATCACAAGATTACTTTCAGGCTATCGCGAAATTCGGAATTGGCCCATCTGCACCGCACGCGCGATGACGAGCGGCTGGTGCAACCGCCCATCAGCCCTTGCCCTGCGTGGAAGCATTCAACGGTTGCCACAGGCGGCGATCCAATTTGAAATGTGGCCGCATCATCTCGATCACCGGATCAATGGCGCTGCCACTCTGCACCTTCCGGTCGATCGGCACATGAATGAAGCGCGGGTGACCGGCAAAGAAGGCCAGCGCGGCCTCGCGATGTTGCGCAAATTGCTTGCGCCACTTCGCTTCTGCTTCCTGCGCCGTTCCCCCGTGCACCGACAGATATCGTGGGAGAAAGTCATCCTTGAAACTCAGGCGCGAACCGACCCAGCGATCGACATCACGGTCATTCAGGATGAAATAGGCTTTCGGGAACAGGCGGGCATAGGTTTCGTAGAGATCATGTGCCTCATAATGTTCGTCATCCGTGAGATAAACAAAATCGGAATAGACCGTCCACCGGGACAGAAACGCCTTGAGCGCCTCATCGTCCCCGAGCCGGTCACGTATTTCCCTGGCCAGATACATGGAGCCGATACGGCAGTGAAGCGCTCGCAAACCGTTGCGATGAAAGAACCGGTGAAAGGAAGTGGTCGCGCACCGGTTGGGACCAATGATGAAAATCTTTATGTCCGGAAACCGGCTTTGTGCTCTTCGGTTGGTTAGAACATTCAGCCAGTTCGCCGTTTTTACATAGTCCCAGGCCCGCTTCAGATGCTTGCGCTCAAGAGTGATGGATCCAAGGCGCATGCTCAGTCTCCGTAAAAGTCGCGGTACCAGTTGACGAACTCGGCTACGCCTTCGCGGAACGGGGTTTGCGGACGGTAACCGGTCAACTGCTGCAGCACCCCGGCATCGGCCCAGGTGGCGGGCACATCACCGGTCTGCATCGGCATGTAATTGCGCACCGCCTTCTTGCCCACTTCATCCTCGATCGCTTCCACGAAATCCAGCAGGCGGATCTTGTCGGAATTACCGATATTGACCACCCGGAACGGAGCGGCGGGGGACAGGCTGTCGCCTTTGACCGCGGTTTCCGGTCCGCCCGGCACCGCGTCGATCAGCAGCCGGATCCCGCGCACAAGATCGGTGACATAGGTAAAGTCACGCCACATCTCGCCATTGTTGTAAATGTCGATCGGCGTGCCTTCCAATATGCCTTTGGTGAATTTGAACAAGGCCATGTCCGGGCGCCCCAGGGGCCATAGACCGTGAAGAAGCGGAACATCGTTGTCGGCATGTCGTAGATATGGGCGTAGGAATGGCCCATTGCCTCGTTCGCCTTCTTGGTCGCGGCATAGATGGTCAGCGGCGTGTCGGCTTTCTGCGTCTCGGCAAAAGGCATTTCGGTATTGGCACCATAAGCCGAACTGGTCGAGGCCATCAGCAGATGCTGCACCGGCACCGCGCGGGCAGCCTCCATGACGTTGAAGGTACCGACGATATTGGCGTCGATATAGGCGCGCGGATTTTCGAGGCTGTACCGGACCCCTGCCTGCGCCGCGAGATGCACGATGATATCCGGCGTGGCGGCCTGAACTGCAGCCTGCACGGCATCATTGTCTTCCAGCATGGCGTGAGTGAAAGTGAACTTCGGATGCTGGTTGAGCAGCGCGATCCGCCGTTCCTTCAGGCGGACGTCATAATAGTCGGTCATGCCGTCATAGCCGGCCACCGTCCAGCCTTCCTGGAGCAGCAGTTCGGCCAGATGAAAGCCGATGAACCCGCCGGTTCCGGTTATGAAGGCTGTCTTCATCGCCCGACCCCGACATATTGGGAGAAGCCGGCTGCCAGAACCGAATCACGATCATAGACATTGCGCAGATCGGCCATGACCGGGGACTTCATGCCCCCGGCGAGGCGCGCGAGGTCGAGCGCGCGAAATTCGTTCCACTCCGTCAGGATGACCACGATATCCGCATCGCTGGCCGTCTCATAGGCATCGTCAACCCAGGTGACGCCGGGCAACAGCGCCTCGCCTTCGCGCAACCCCTGTGGATCGCACACCCGGACATTGGCGCCGCCACCCACCAGTGCCGGAACGATCGTCAGCGACGGTGCATCGCGCATATCGTCGGTTTCGGGCTTGAATGTGACGCCCATGATGGCAACCGTCTTGCCGTTGACCGAGCCGCCACACAGGTCGAGCAGCTTGTCGATCATCCGGCGCTTGATCGATTCGTTCACCTCGATCACCGTCTCGGTGATGCGCTGGGGAACGCCATGCTCCTGTCCGATGCGCGCCAGCGCGCTGGTATCTTTCGGAAAACAGGAACCGCCATAGCCCGGGCCGGCGTGCAGGAACTTGTTGCCGATCCGGCCGTCCAGACCGATGCCCTTGGAGACCGACTTGACGTCGGCGCCAACCCGCTCGCACAGCGCCGCGATTTCGTTGATGAAGCTGATCTTCGTGGCGAGAAAGGCATTGGCGGCATATTTGATCATTTCTGCCGATTCCAGATCGGTATAGACGATCGGGAATTCGCGCAGGAAGAGCGGTCGGTAGATGTCACCCATGACCGATTTGGCGCGTTCGCTCTCGACGCCCACGACCACGCGGTCGGGTTTCATGAAATCGTCGATCGCGGCCCCTTCGCGGAGAAATTCGGGGTTCGAGGCGACATCAAACTCGGCTTGTGGATTGGCTTCCCGGATGACGGCCTCGACCTTGCGATTGGTGCCCACGGGTACCGTCGATTTGGTTACTACCACGGCATAGCCGGTCAGAGCCTTTGCGATATCCTCGGCCGCGGCTATGACATAGGTCAGATCGGCATGACCGTCGCCGCGCCGGGTCGGCGTCCCGACTGCGATGAACACCGCGTCTGCGCCATCAACCGCCGCGGCCAGATCCGTCGTGAAGCTCAACCGGCCGGCGGCCACATTGCGTTCCATGACCGCATCCAGACCGGGCTCGTAAATCGGAACTTCGCCGCGTTCGAGCTGAGCGATTTTCTCTGGCAGTTTGTCGACACAGACCACGTCATGGCCAAAATCCGAAAAACAGACGCCCGATACGAGTCCCACATAACCCGTGCCGATCATTGCAATTTTCATTGTCCGGTTATTCCCTTTGCTAGATAGTCAAATGCGGTTTGAGCGCCCCGGCTTGCGACCGGTGCGCCGATGTTGCTGTTGCCCAATGTGCGATAGAGCGCTTTGCGCGATTGCGGGCAATTATTTTCCCGATCGGCGCTGCTTGTGACAATTTCATGATGTCCAGTCATTTACTTTTTACGCCATCGCGAAAGCCGGGCAATTGGGCCTCGGGCAATTCTGCGGTCAGGCTTTCGATTTCGGCCTTGAGCGCCTCATGTTCTTCGATTTTCCGCAGCAGGAACCGGCGCGTCATCGTCGCCTTTTCGGCGATACCTTTGAGCGTCAGCTTGTAGGCATAGCGGCGCTTGTCTTCTGCAGCGGTGAAATTTCCCAGTTTTACCAGACCTTTCTCGATCAGCGCGTTCAGCACATAATGTATGGCGCCGACACTGACGCCGACAGCTTCAGCCATTTCCCGCTGCGACATTTCGGGGTTCTCGTCGAGAAGACGAAGCACGCGAAACCGCGTGTCTTCCTGAAGCTTGCTGCGTTTGCTTGTCATATAATCAGGCTGATTTTTCTCAGGCTACCGCACCAGGCCTGCCCACCGGGCAGCTGGCGATAGAAAAACTCGATGGAAAGAACAGAATCTCCATCGTTCATTCTTGAGCGATAGCATGATGCTGCGGTTGCTAACAAGACCTAAAGTGAAATTGCCGGATGGCCTTGTCATGGCTGAGCGGTTGGAACGGCCGGGCTTGCTGATCCACGATCGTCGCGTTCGATATCCCCAATTTTGCCCGAAAGTCAATTGCCTGGCGACCCCCTTTTCATCAGTTACGGGAATCCGGCATAGCCGCAGCAAAAAAGGGGATTGCCTTCTCGAACGGCTTTTGCAAAAGCCCCTTGCATCCGCTCAAGTTTGAGCGATCGAGGAAGGTGAGGGTTTCAGGAGGTTGGACATGCTATGCCCGGATCGTGAGATCAGCTGGTTTCTGGCTCAGCTTAAACCGAATTGCGCCAATATCGCCGACAAAATCTCAGGCGGCAGGGCTTTGCGACCTTTCTCCCGACCGAAGAGCAAACGCTCCAGAAAAACGGCAAGTTCATCACCACGAGCCGGCCCCTTTTCCCCGGCTATATCTTTGTGGCTTTTGATATTGCCCACGGGCTCTGGCGACGG
Organism: Sphingopyxis sp. BSNA05; assembly: GCF_013265645.1. Classification (NCBI taxonomy): domain Bacteria; kingdom Pseudomonadati; phylum Pseudomonadota; class Alphaproteobacteria; order Sphingomonadales; family Sphingopyxidaceae; genus Sphingopyxis; species Sphingopyxis sp. BSNA05. The sequence goes on from NZ_PYIA01000077.1 coordinate 70,955, forward strand.
GTCAAATCGACCTATGGTATCGCCCAGCTGGTCAATTTCGGGGAAAACCGGCGGCGGTACCGACCGATCTGATGACCCAGTTGATGCGCAGCTGTGATGCCAGCGGAAAATTGCTGCCACCCCGGACTTTGCAGCCTGGCGACCAGGTCACCCTGACCAGAGGGCCTTTCGCCAATTTCACCGCCGAGGTTGTCAAGGTCGCGCCCGACCGGCGCGTCTGGGTCCTTATGGAAATCATGGGCGCCAGGACGAAGGTCGCGATCGGAGCGGATCAGTTGCGCACGGTCTGAATTCCACCGCCGGCAAGCCGCCTCCATCGACGAAATATGGCGCGGATCTTAATTCGTGACAGCGCCCCGCAAACGCGATATCCTTCCACCGGAAGCAATCGGGCAAATGTCGTCTGAACATTCGATCGCGGGGCAAAATTGGGAGATGCAGGGAAATCTGATCCGCAAGCGGTGCGTTTTCGCGCCTTTGTCAGCTACAGCCATGCCGATGCCGCGATCGCGCAAAAGCTCCACCGGAAAATCGAGACATACCGCCTGCCGCAACATTTGCGGGACCGGGAGAGTGAAGATGCGGACAATGGCCGTCTCGGGCGGATTTTTCGCGACCGTGAGGACCTGCCGGCGGCCGAGGATCTTTCGGAATCGGTGAAGCAGGCGCTGGCGGGGTCCGAGGCGCTGATCATCATCTGCTCGCCCGATGCCAGGGGGTCGAAATGGGTCGCCCGCGAAATCGAACTGTTCCGGGCGCTGAACCCCGGCCGACCGGTGCTGGCGGCGCTGGTACGGGGTGAACCGGAGGAGTCTTTCCCTCCGCCCTTGCTGGACGGTGCCGAGCCGCTGGCGGCGGACCTGCGCAAGGAGGGAGACGGCTGGCGGCTGGGTTTTCTGAAGATCGTCGCGGGCATCGCCGGTGTCCCGCTCGACGCGCTGGTCCAGCGCGATGCCTCCCGCCGCATCCGCCGCGTGATGGCGGTCACGGGTGGCGCGCTGGTCGCGCTGCTAGCGATGATCGGGATGACGATATTCGCACTCCAGTCGCGCAACGAGGCGCAGCGCCAGCAGGCCGAAGCCGAGGGGCTGGTCGAATATATGCTGACCGATCTACGGACCGAACTGAAGGGCGTCGGCCGGCTCGACGTGATGACCAAGGTCAACGAACGGGCGATGGACTATTATGAGGACCAGGGCGACCTGTCCGACATGCCCGCCGAGAGTCTGGAGCGGCGTGCGCGGATTTTGCACGCGATGGGCGAGGATGACGAAAAGCGCGGCGATCTCGACAAGGCGCTGGCGAAATTCACAGAGGCGCACCGGGTGACGGAGGCGTTGCTGGCTAGGGATCCGGATAATCCGGACCGGATTTTCGGACATGCGCAGAGTGAATATTGGGTTGGGTATGTTGCGTATTTGAAGAAGGATTGGGAGACGACAGAGAGATATTGGCAGGGTTACAAGACACTCGCTGTTCGATTGATCCATATTGATATCGCAAATCCCAAATGGTTGAAAGAAGCCGGATACGCCGAGGGGAATTTGTGCACTCTTGGTCTTGATTCGGGAAAAGACCGTAAACAAACCTTGTTTCGCTGCCGAAAGGCATTGAAGGCCATGGCGAGTTTGCTGGCCCGACAGCCTGACAAAATCGAATTGCGCATGGATGTTGCAAATCGTCACGCGTGGGTGGGTGGCGCGCTGATTGATCTCGGGCAGGCAAAGGACGCGCTCGCTGAATTTATGGCCCAGGAACACATCTTGCGACAACTCATAAGCCAGCGGCAGGGAGACAGTGTATTGCAGGAGCAGCAAATGCGCTCGACTTATGTTATCGCAAAATTATTGCTCGAATTGAACAGGCAAAAACAAGCAGACGAGTTTATTGACCGATCGAGAATGTTGGCAATGCAGCTCGCCAACAATGACCCAGCAAACAAGAAATGGAAAATTTACCTCACAAAAATTACGAATTTGTCTAAATCACGAGGAGCGAGCGATGAGCAATAAGAAAGTCAAACGATCAAAAAGTGGTAAGCGGCAGCAACAGGAGCAGCAAGAGCCCTTTTTTCCGTTCCAATATTATTCGATGTTGTAGCATTAAAAAATCGGACCCAGCCAAGCAGCCTGAATACGCGATTTTTGCGAGCTTGATTTAGATGTGTCCAATTCAATTTTAGGCTATCGCTATTCTCAGATCACGCATGTTGATTTGAGCAACAAAACTCAATTTAACAATCTGCTACAAAAGTTTGCCGCCTTTAAACCCTTGGGACTGAGCACTTCCGTAAAGGAACATAGTCCTTGTCCTTCTGGCTTGTCGCTTTCTATTGGAGGAAATCAGCAGGCTGGTGGCAAAGCAGAGCTGGCCCATGTGGTCATGAGATTGTCATCAAAATATCGCTGGCGCTTTACCGAGCAGTATAAAGACGGAAACAGGCCGCCTTTTGGTGCGCCTTCAGAGTATACACCGGCGGTGCTTTCCGATCCCATTAGAGTTGCCAGCGACGGCACGACTTGGATGATAGACACCATTTTGGAAGTTGTTTGGTTGCCCGATTCATTGCAGATCCGCGAAATCTGGGAGCTAGTGAGCGATGCAGATTTAATATCAATCTCGACGTTTTGGACGGACGCGAGCGTGTGATACCTATCATCATCGATCCGGACGTTGGCTATCCTGGCGGAAATGGCGGCGGATAATTGACGCCACTCACCCAAATTCTCGCCATAGCCCGTGCGGGCAACCCTGCGCGGGCGTGGGCATTGTTCCAGTCTTCCGGTTGGGATGCGCGCCTTGATGACCGAAAAGCGCTTACCCTAAAAGGCCGTCTGCTCAAGGATCAGGCGAAGGCTTCCGCTGGCGCCGAGCGTGCCCGGCTTTATGGGGAGGCGGCCGAGGCTTATGCGGCGGCTGCGGCGCTGGAGCGGGATAGCTATCCGTTGATCAATGCCGCCGCGCTGGCGCTGCTGGGGGCAAGCCGGAGCGGGCGCGGTCGCTGGCGCGGGAAACGTTGGCGTTGCTCGATAGCGATCCGGAGCAGGGCGAAAATGCCTATTGGCGCGCGGCTACCCGGGCGGAGGCCTTGCTGTTACTGGGCGATGAAACCGGTGCCCGCGCGGCGCTGGCCGACGGGATCGGGAAACTGCCCCGGGCCTGGGAAGATCATGCCGCGACCATAGGCCAGTTTGAGCTGATCCTTGCCGAGCAGGACAAGGACGCCGCCTGGCTCGACCGGCACCGGCCGCCGTCCAGCCTCTATTTCAGTGGTATCATCGGGCTCGACGAGACAGACCCGACCATCCGGCAGGATATCTATGCGATAATCGCACGCGAACAGCCGGGCTTCGGCTTTGGCGCGCTGGCGGCGGGGGCGGACATATTGATCGCAGAGGCGCTGCACGAGGCGGGTGCAGAGCTGCATGTGATCTTGCCCTATCCAGTGGACCGCTTTCGTGAATTGTCGGTCGCGCCTTTTGGGGGCCATTGGCTCGCCCGCTTTGACGCGCTGGTCGAGGCGGCAGCCCGGCTCGATGTGCTGGCCGAACTGCCCGACGAGGAAGAACGGTCGATCGGGGTCGCTGTGGAACTGGCCGATCTGGTGGCCATGGGCCAGTGCGTCCGCAACGCCGGAGTGCTGAAGAGCCGGCCCAAGGCGCTAACAATCACCGGCATTGGCGATGCACCGCGCAACCAGCATCTGGTCTGGGCCGAGACCGGTCACGATCAATTTGCCATTTCCGTTGCCCGCAAGGCCGATCACCAATCGATCACCGCGCTCTCGGCCAAGGAGACCAGAGAGGTTGCCGCGATTCTCTGGGTGGATGGTCTTGACCGGGACGCGCTGTCACAGTTTCCCGAAGTTGCCCGCGCGTTTCAGCCTGCCGGCGATGGCCAGTACCGGGTTTCAACCAATATTGCGGAACTGCTGGCGACCGGCCGGTCGCTGTTGCAGCACAATAGCGACAGCCGGATCAGCCTGCTGATCGATATCATGGATCCGCAAAGGCCTGCGGCTTCGCTACTGGAACAGGCCGGTGACATGGCGCGCGCTTCGGGCGGTGGAGCCCTCCTGACCGATTATAAATCCGCGATGGTCCTGACGCTTGAACCGGGCAGGCATGCGGTCGAGGAGATCGGCGAATTGCAGGCTGCGCACGGTCCGCTGTCTCTATGGTCCCTCACCTGAGCGGCGCAGTTCAGACCACCAGTTCCTCGAGCAGGCCGCGCGACAGGATTTCCAGCCGCTGCTCGTCGCGCCGGATGATCCCGCGCCGTTCCAGCGCGTTGATCGCCCGCGAACCGGTTTCGCGCGTGGTCTGGGCGGACAAGGCCAGCGCCGCGATCACCGGCGGCGGTATTATTTCACCTTCCTCCCCGGCTTCGTGCAGCAATTCGGCATAGACGCGGCCATTGGCGGTCAGGGTGATGCGTGCCGCCATCCGGTCGAGCACCGCATTATATTGCCGCCCCAATATTCTCGACAGGCCGCTGCCCAGCCGGGCATCCTCCTGCAACAGGGCGGTCATTTTTGCGGTGGGGATTTCGAGGACCGAGAGCCGGTTCTGCACCACGATATCGGAAATAACGACCCGCTCGTGCGGATAGGCACCGAATAGTTCGCCGGGGCCATGGGCGGCGAGCAATTTGGTCTGGCCATCGATGCCGATGATCTGCAGCTGCGCCCGGCCTTCGAGCACGATCCACAGCTTCGCCCCGAGATCGCCCTGATGGGCGAGAATGTCCTTGTGATGATAATGGACCAGCCGGGTCGCCGCATCGACCTTCGCGGCTTCTTCCGGCGAACAGGAAAAAACGCGGCAAGGGCGGCGATACGGTCGCTGGTGGTCATCATTTCCTCCATTCAGCCGGTGGCAACACTCCGCGTCCCTTTTGCCGGCGGGTTTTCCGGACCGCCAGCGAAACATTGCGCGATTTCCATCCACTGGCGGGCTGTGTCGCCGACCGTCTCGAGCGCAGTGTCGTCGATATTGCGGGTCTGGGTCACGACCTGCGAGAATTCCACCGCGCTGCCTCTTACCATATTATCCTCTTGCGGGTCATTCCATTCCCAGACAGCCCCCGATGGTGCGGTCAGCTGGACGAAGGGTTTCGGTGCGGGCGGTTCCTGACGGCGATTGCGGAAGGTCCAGCCATAGGTGGTGACGCCGAGATGGGCGATATTGCGGATGCGGTCGCCATCCTGCCGTTGCTGCCCCAATATGTCGAATATCTCCTGCCCGTGCGACCATGTTTCCATCTGGCGGGCGATGACTTTGGAGCGCGTAGTCATGTCCGGTCCGGCCCAGCCTACACGATGCTCGGGATCGGCATCACCATAAGCGGCGGCGAGCTTCGGATAATAATCGCAATAGGCGTCGAACAGCGCCTTGCCACGAATCCCGCCGGCATGCTTGTCCAGCCATTCATATTGTACATCGATATGGCCCTTGCCGGTCTTGAAGGCGGCCATCATGTCGTGAAGAAACTGCTTGAAGGCATCCGGATCCTGCAGGGTCATCAATGCCGCCGCGTTCCAGATATGCAGATGGCCGATGACATCCTCTATCGTCCAGCTCTTGAACTGGGTGACTTTGGCAAAAACATCATCACCCGCATCGGCGAGCACGGCTGCCAGCGTGTCGCTTTCGTCCTTGAAATCCCGGGCTTCCTGCATCATCGATTGCGTCCTTTTCAATTCAGTTTCTGAGCGAGTTCCGCCGGTATGGTGACCGGATGGGCAAGCAATATCTGGCCATAGCCTTTGCCCTGCGCGTCATTTCTGATGCTCGCAACACCGCCGCCGCCGAGCACCGCGTCGATCAGGAAGTTGATCGCGTGTGAGCCGGGCATATAATATTTTTCGATTTTCGCCGCCTTGGCACCACCCTCGATGAAATGGGCGAAACGCCTGGCAACCGAGTCTGGCGTGAGTGCCGCCCAGATATAGGGCAGATAGCTACATCGCGCGCGATAACGCCTATATTGGCCTTGTTGCCTTTGTCGCCGGAGCGGGCCCAGGCGAGCTGGACCAGCGGAACGGTGACCGGATCAGCCGGTTCACCCGGGGATTGCGGCGGCTGCGGACGCATGATGGCGTCGGGGTCAAAAGCCTGACCTTCGGCGTCCTCAAACGCAATTGTCTTGCCGTCGACATCAATCGTGACGGTCACGGCATCTTTCGGCGTGAGATAGGAGAACAGCCGCACCACGGGCGACGGTTTTGCGCGTGCACCGGAAAAGCTGCCCAGTCCCGGTGGCGTTGCAAGGCCCAGTCCGGTCAGTTCGCGCAGCAGGATGCCGATCGCCGCGGCTTCGCTATGCTTGGCGGCGATTTTTGCGACCACTTCGCGCGGCTCATGGCCGGACGCATAATCGCCAAACTGGCTTTCCGCGCCGATCAGCTCGACGCTGGTTTCGCTATAGTCGCCGAGATTATGGCCGCGCAGGATTTTGTTGGCGCGGATGAAGACATTGTCGCAGAATTTCTGCGCCTTGCGGGCGGCGTCAAAGCCGTAGAAACTGATATAGGTGCCGCCGCGAAAGCCTTCGCCATAGGTCAGGCAGGTCTTGTAATGATCCGGAGCCGGATAGCCCTTTGCAGGCGAGACGCGGACCATATCCGGACCGGTATGGGTGATTTCTACATCAGAGAAATCGCACACAACATCGGGCAACATATAGGCTTGCGGATCGCCGATTTCATAGAGCATCTGCTCCGACACCGTGCCGACCGTCACGCAGCCGCCGGTGCCTTCGGGCTTGCTGACGGTGAAGGAGCCGTCGGAAGAAACCGTGCCGATAGGATAGCCGATATTGGAAATGTCGCCGGCGTCTTCCCAGTCGGTATAATTGCCGCCGGTCGCTTGCGGCCCGCATTCGAGCAGATGGCCTGCGAGGCTGCCGCTCGCGAGCAGATCATGGTCGCTCGCCGACCAGCCGAACTCGTGGATACAGGCACCAAGCGTCACCGCGCTGTCGACGCAGCGGCCGGTGATCACGATATCCGCGCCCTCGGCGAGAGCCTTGGCTATCGGGAAAGCGCCGAGATAGGCGTTGATGCTGGCAATTTTTCCTTGTCCGGAAAAGCTGCGCCGGTGAACATCTCGGCAGGTGCAGCGGCAGCGATGGCATCCCGTTCGCCCAGCAGATTATCGCCGGTGATGACCGCGACCTTGAGGTCCAGGCCCTGTTCCTTGATCAAAGCGCGCGCTGCCTCGCCGCAAGAGGCCGGATTGACCCCGCCGGCATTGGCAATGACTTTTACGCCTTGCGCGGCAATGGCCTTCGCGTGCGGCTTCAGGACCGCGCTGATGAAATCGCCGGCAAAGCCTGCTGCGGAATCCTTGGCATGCGCACGCGCCATGATCGACATGGTTATCTCGGCGAGATAATCATAGACCAGATAATCCACGCCCGCACCGAGCAGCTGCGGAGTGGCCATGGCGCTTTCGCCCCAGAAACCACTCGCGCCGCCAATGCGGATAGTCTTGTCCGCCATATATCTTAGCCCATCCGGTGCAGGGCGCAGAGCTTGTTGCCGTCCGGGTCGCGCAGATAGGCGAGATAGAGGCTGCCCATGCCGCCGGTGCGAACGCCGGGAGGATCCTCGATGGACGTGCCGCCATTCTCGAGGCCGGCTTTGTGCCAGGCATCGGCCTGTTCCGGAGAATCGCAGGCGAAGCCGACGGTGCCGCCATTGGCCGCGCAGGCTTCCTGTCCGTCAATCGGTTCCGACACCGAGAATATCGAGCCATTGTGCATGTAGAATAGCCGGGTCGTTCCGTCCTTGACATCAACCGCCGGTTCGCCTGCCCCGAGTGTCGCCAGAAGGGCGTTGTAGAATTTTTTCGACCGTTCGATGTCGTTCGAACCGACCATGATATGACTGAACATTATCTTCTCCTGCTTTTCATTCTTGTTACACTGCAACCAGCGCCTGCGATCGTGCCCTGTTTGCTTGTTCCGGACCAGAGATTTGGACCAGCGCGGGTCTATTGCCAATCTTGCCTTGTTCTAGCCGCTTCGCATCTTTAAGCGAGTGATTAATTTATTCAAGCGGGACAAGATCAAAATGATATTGCAGGACAAGATTATCGTTATCACCGGCGGCGCAAGCGGTATCGGAGCGGCTATGGCGCGGCGCTTTGCAGCGGAAGGGGCCAGAAAAGTCATTTGCGCCGACCGTGATCTTGCGGGTGCCCAAGCCGTCGCCGACGAAATCGGCGGCGTGGCGATCAAAACCGATGTGTCACTGGCCGAAGATATCAGCCATCTGATCGAAACGGTGGAGGCCGATATCGGTCCGATCGACCTTTTCGTTTCCAATGCCGGGATCATCACCGGCGGCGGTGTCGAAGTCGAGGACGCGGACTGGCAGAATATCTGGGAGATTAATGTATTGTCCCATATCCAGGCCGCACGGATATTGGTGCCGAAAATGCTGGAACGGGGCGGCGGCTATCTGCTCAACACCGCTTCGGCGGCCGGGCTGCTGGCGCAAATCGGTTCTGCGCCTTATTCGGTGACCAAACATGCCGCGGTGAGTTTTGCCGAATGGCTGGCGATCACCCATGGTGCCGAGGGGCTGAAGGTTTCGGTCCTCTGCCCGCAGGGCGTCGATACGCCGATGATTGCCGGGGTCGACACATCCACCGTCGCCAAGGACGGGATTGTCTCGCCGGAACATGTTGCAGATATGTGCGTCGAGGCCATCGGCGACGAACGCTTCCTCATTCTCCCCCATCCGGTGGTCGGGGATTATGTCAAGCAGAAGGGGGCCGATCCCGAGCGCTGGATATCCGGGATGCAGCGCTGGCAGGCGATGCTGGCGAAACAGGGGTGACCAAACAGGCTTCCTGAATCGGCCCTAACATTATTGTCCTGACAAAATGGAGCATTGGGGCTCCGCATATTCGCCTCTAGCGTTGCTGCAAATGCAACAGGAGAGAGAATCATGGCATTGGTATCAGTCGTGGGCGCAACCGGTCGGCAAGGCCTTGCACAAATACGGCAACTGGCAGCAGCGGGTCACAAGGTCCGCGCTTTGTCACGCAGCGAGAATCCTGATCTGGGAGGCACCAATGCAGCGGATGAATGCCGCAAGATTGATCTCACCGATGAATCGACCTGGGTTCCTGCTTTTGAAGGGTCGGACGCGGTGTTCTACACGCATCCGCTGCAGGCGCGCGAAGATCGTGCAACCATGGTTGGCAAGGTTGCGGCTGCGGCCAAGGAAGCCGGCACAGAGCGTTTTGTCTGGAACACGTCGAGCTGGATCCCCGAGCGTCCGGGTGACCCGTTCACCTATGGCAACAACACTATCGCGGTAAACGAGATTTTCCGTTCGGGCATGCCGGCAACCGTGTTCGGTTCGGTCCTGTTCATGGACAATCTGCTGACCAACTGGGCGCGGCCGTTCATTGTTGACGAAAAACGCTATGTCTATCCGCACAACGCCGACCTTCAGGCCAACTGGATCAGCCTCGACGATGTCGGGAAATGCATGGTTGCGGCGATGGATCGTCCGGACTTCGAAGGCTCCTGGCTCAACATCGGCGGACCCCAGCGCCTGAGACCGCCGGAAGTGGCCGAGACCCTGTCGCGCGTGTTCGGTCATGAAATCAAATATGATCCGTGTACACCGAAGGAATTCGGGGACTATCTGGTTGAAGCCTTTGGCGACGATGTGCCGCCGGAAAACCGCGAAACCATGGCTGCGGGGATCACCGCATTCTACGAATATAACAACAATAACGTCACACGGCCGTTTGAAGTGGACACGGACTTCATGCAGCAGCGTCTGCCGGAAGTTGAATTCGAGACGCTAGAAGAATGGGCTGCCCGGCAGGACTGGTCGGAAGACGCGCACCGTCCGCCTGCGGGATAATTCGTCTCTCCGAAATATTGTCTGAATGAATATACCGGCCTTTGCCCCGATTAGCGGGGTGAAGGCCGGACTCTATCCGGGCCCGTCACGACAAACGATGGTCAGGCGACCATCCGCTCGACGAACCAGTAGGTAGAGATGATCCCGATGCCATAGGCCGTGACGGTTTTCGCCGGCTGCAGCCATTCGATCCGGAACTTCCGCAAGGCGTAGAGCAGAGCCAGAGCGACGGCGACAATCGCCAGCTGGCCGATTTCGACGCCCAGATTGAAGGTCAGCAAGGCGAGCGGCACATCGCCTTCCGGCAGGCCGATTTCGGCGAGGGCACCGGCGAAACCGAAACCGTGGAGCAGACCGAAGAGAAAGGCGACGATCCACGGGAAGCGTTCCGACAGGCGTCGGTCATCGGGCTTGGCTTTCACCACCTCGACCGCCAGAAAGATGATCGACAGCGCAATAACCGCTTCGACCGGTTGCGATGGCAGCGATAGCCAGCCGAGCGTTGTCCCCACCAACGTGATGCTATGCGCGACCGTGAAGGCGGTGACGGTCTTGGCGACCAGCCAGCCGCCCTTGAGCAGCAGCACCAGCGCCAGCACGAAAAACAGATGGTCGAAGCCGAGCAGGATATGCTCGACCCCGATGATCGTATAGGTCGCTGCGACATTGGATATGATCGAGGCTTCGCCAGAACGGCAACCGGCTCGTCCGGGGTCAGGCGCAGCGTCTGCATGGCGCTGTTGATCGGGGCAATGCGAACCAGCGCATCGGTGGTCGACAGTTCCAGTCCTTTCAGACCGATGCTCTCGCCCTGCAGCGATCCGTCGCAGTGCAGCGAAAGTCGGGTGAGAATATTGCTGCCGGCAAATTCGCGCTGGGGTTCGGCTTCGGCTTTGCAGTTGGCGGGAAGGATGACTTCGCCGCTATGGCCCAGACGTGAATTGGCCGAGGCTTTCCACAGTAGCGACCATTGACCCGGCGCCTGTTCGGTCAGCTCGATATAGGCCGGACGCAGTTCGTCGGCGCGGGCGCTGTTCGGGGATAGAGCGAGCCCGAAACAGACCCACAGGACGGCGAACCAGCGGTTCATGGACGGCCAGCCACCGTTACTTCATATTGTGTCCGGTAAGCGGCAAGCGCTTCTTCTTTCTGCTTGGCCAGCTGGGTCGCGCGCCAGTCATTGACGACCTGTTGGCGGACGTCCGCCAGAACCGCTTTCTGTCCCGGCACCTTGGCGGAAATCTTGACCGCATGTGCGCCAAATCCTGAGATAAGGGGACCGCTCCAGACATCCGGTTCCAGCTTCTCCAGCTGTTCGGCAAAGCGGTCGCCGAACTGGCGGCCGATTTCCGCGCTGCTGGCGCGGGCGAGCGCACCCGGCCGGGAAAGCGGTTGCGCAAAGGCGGAGGGGCGCGCCCCGCCATTCAGCTGGTCGATCCGGTCGCGGGCGTCGGTTGCACTGATCTGCCCGAGGTAGATCTGCTCGAAATCATAGAGCGAGGGCAGGGCATATTTGCCGGGATTCTCGTCCATCCACTGCTGCAGGAGCGCATCGGTCGGTTCGGGAATCGCGCTGTCCTCGCCGTCGACAAAGCGCATCTTGGTGAACAGCCGGCGGCGGATCACCGGATCATTTTGTCCAGCCCCAGCCGCAAGGCTTCGCGATAGTAGATTTCCTCGGCGATCTCCTGATCGATCAGGGCGTCGAGTTCCGCCTGTGTCGGTGCGCGGCGGAAATTCTGGACCCATCCGGCCTTGAGCCGCTCGATATCGGTTTCGTCGATGCTGATGGTATATTCCGCCGGATCACGATTGCTGCCGGTGGCCCAGAAGAAAGCAAAGACGAGCAGCGCCCCACCGAGAAAATGGACCAACGGTTCTTTCAAAAAATTGCGCAACATATATCGGGTAACCCATTTAGTTCAGCCGCAGCATGGCGTAGAATTGCGGGGCCCGTCCACAGACAGGTCCCGGCTCGCTGGCCCGGAAAGCCTAGGCTTTTGGCGTGTACCAGATCGGCGAACTATAGGCGCGCTCCTGCTGGATCTTGATCACGTCATCGGGCAGCTTCAGGTTGAATTTCATTGCATCATAGACCGGCCAAGTCGGCGTCGGGATTTCCAGCACCCGCACATAATAAAATGCATTCTGCGCGGCATCGAAATCCGGGTCTTGCCAGAAGGTCACCAGTTCCGGCGCGCCGGTGGCATTGTCCCAGGTGCCTTTGACCAGATCCACCGTGTTGGGCACAGGGCTCAGCTTGCCATCGGCGCCGAGCTTGCGCTTTCCGGCATCGCTCCAGCTGACATTATAGATTTTTCCTGACTTTTGCCGGTTGCGTCAACCCAGCCCTTGATCACCTGGATCCGGTCGAGACTGGCGCTCTCCGGGTCCATAAGCGCGCTGATCAGGAATTTGGGTGCTTCGCCATCGCCGCCCGTCAGGTCGCCGCCCATCGGCACACCTTTGGTATAGCCGGCCTTGACCAGATCAGCGGTGTCGTCGGCAGAAAAATCAAAGCCGCCGAAGAAGCGGACCTGCATCCGCGGACCGGTTGTCGCATAGACTTCGCGGCGCATCATCGCGTCGAAAATGGCTTCGCGCGTGTTGCTGGTCGCCCAGACTGCGGCATAGCCGCTCGCCAGATAATGCCAGCCGAAACGGCCTTCGCGAGTGCCGAGATTTTGCGGGTCCAGGCCGCGCGCGCTGTTATTCGCCTCGTTGCCGCTGTGCTTGCCGAAGAAATTATTCTCGTCCGCCGTGGCCAGCGAGGTGTGGCTGTCGGTCGAACCGATCATGCCGAACTTGAACGGATTGGCGCCGATGGCAAGCGTCAGTTCCAGCCCGCGCTTCAGCGCTTCGCGGGCATAGCTGCCAGCATAGGTTTCGGGCGCCATATCCCGGGTGCAGCTCAAATTGCACTTGTCCCAGCCAGCGACACCGAAATTGGCGAATTCGTCATTCGGGGACAGAAATGGATGGGTTTCGCTGTCGCCCTTGATCTGGGTGACCTCGACGATCGGTTCGCGCAGTGCCCGTGTCTTCACATAGGCCGCGTCGATCGGACTGCCATCGAATTTGTTCATCGCGAACATCCGCCCGTTCGAGACATTGCTGTTGTGCGGAATCGCGAGCACTTTGCCGCCGGTTTTTCCTCATAGGCGGCCATATAGGCCCAGAGCTTTTCCGGGTCT